>WGAW01000029.1 GCA_015494675.1 Hydrogenimonas sp.
AGAAAGTTCTCTCTATTCTCCCTCAACTTTTTGGCTACCAACTGCCCGATCTTGCCGTAGCCGCAAATGAGATTGATATCTCTCTTCTTGGCAATGCTGTTCATAACCCTTGTCTGCTTAATCTCCGGCAGCTTCTCACTGAAAGCCGAAACTATGATCGAGGTGAGGAAAGATATTGCGCCTATACCGGTAAGAATCACCAGCATCGCAACCGCCCTACCCTCGGTGGTTACCGGGGTGATATCTCCGTATCCTACCGTGGTTATAGTGACGACGGCCCAGTATACCGCATCGAAGAGATTCGATATTCCTGCGTTTCTATTTCCTTCGAAGACATATATCATTATCGACGCTATCATCGCAAAAAACGATAGCAGCGTCAAAAGCGTATAGAGCTCCACCTTCTTGCTTCGCAAAATATCGAAAAACTGCAGCAGGCTCCTGCTGTATCGAAGCATCTTGAAGGCCCTGAAAAGTACGAAGACGCGAAGCACCCTGATTTCGCGGTAGCTCGGAAGAATCGCGATAAGGTCTATTATTGCCGCCGGAGACGATATGTAGGCCCACTTGTCGCGTGAAACCTGCTTGATCACTTTCCATAACGAGAATGGCTTTTCGAAAAACTCCGACTCTTCGTAATGGGCTATTACCACTTTATGCACATCGCTATGTACCCATAGGCGAAGAAGGTACTCTACGATAAATATCCACGTCACGATATAGAGGTCGTAAAAGTCGAGCCAGTATGCGACATGCTCGTGAACGTCGATGACAAGTATCGTGACACTCGAAAGTATCACGACTATCATGAAAAGGTCGAAATATTTTTTGTATGGGTAGTCGTCGTTATTGAGAAGATCGTTGAAAAAGCGCTTCACGCGCTGATAGCGCGGAGCGCTCTCCAGCAGATACGCAAAAGAGACTATCTGCCTTATTAGAAAACGTTTCAACTTTTCAATCGCTCTTTAAGTAGCTGGTTCACTTTGGCGGGATTGGCCGAACCTCTGCTCGCCTTCATAACCTGTCCGACAAAAAAGCCGAAGAGTTTCTCTTTACCGCCTCTATACTCCTCCACTTTGTCACCGTTGGCGGCCAGAACATCGTCGATTAGAGCGAGTATCGCACTGTCGTCGCTAACCTGTTTGAGGCCCAGTTTTTCGATTGCCTCATCCACTTCGCTCTTTGGATGTTCGAAAAGATGGTCGAGCACCTGTTTGCCCGCCTTGCCGCTTATGGTTCCATCCTCTATCCGCTTTACAAGCTTTGAGAGTTTTTTCGCATCTACGGGTGAGTTTTGCAAAGTAAGACCGCCCTTCAGTCTCCCGATAAGCTCGACCGTAAGCCATGTGACGGCATTTTTGGCACTTACACCCTCTTCTATCATCGTCTCGAAGAAACGGGCCATCTCCACTTCCGAGGTTATGACGGTAGCGTCATATTCACGCACGCCGTACTCTTCTACATATCTGCGCCTCTTCTCGTCGGGCATTTCGGGTATCTTTTTGGCGGCCTCCACCATTTCGTCGGTCAAAATTACCGGCAGAAGGTCGGGCTCGGGGAAATACCTGTAGTCCGCACTCTCCTCTTTGCCTCTCATCGAGCGCGTCACGCCTTTTGCGGTATCGAAAAGCCTGGTTTCCTGCCACACTTCGTCTTCGTATACTCCGTCTTCCCACGCCTCTATCTGACGCTGCACCTCGTAATCGATGGCCTGATGTATAAAGCGGAAACTGTTCATGTTCTTTATCTCCACTCTCGTATAAAGCCTCTCGTCACCTTTCGGGCGGATCGAAACGTTGACGTCACACCTGAACGACCCCTCCTGCATATTTGCGTCGCTGATATCGAGATAGCGGACGATGGCGTGAAGCTTTTTGAGATACCTGACCGCTTCGTCGGCACTTCGCATATCGGGCTCGCTGACAATCTCCAGAAGCGGCGTACCGGCCCTGTTCAGATCGACGAGGGAGTGGTCCCCTTCGTGTATGTTTTTGCCGGCATCCTCTTCAAGGTGCGCGCGCGTGATTCCTATTCGCTTCCGGCTGCCGTCATCGAAGTCGATCATAAGGTGGCCGTTCTCTACTATCGGAATCTCGAACTGGCTAATCTGATACCCTTTGGGAAGATCGGGATAGAAATAGTTTTTCCGGTTAAAAACCGATCTTTTATGGACCGTGGCATCTACGGCATAGCCGAACATCATCGCCTTTTTTACCGCCTCCTTGTTGAGTACCGGAAGAGCACCCGGAAGACCCAGGCAGACCGGACATGTGTGCACGTTCTGTCTGTCGGCAAAACTTGTTGCACAGTTGCAGAATATCTTTGTTTCGGTATTTAGCTGGACATGCACTTCGAGACCGATGATAACTTCAAACATTGTTTTCCTTGAATTGGTTATTTCTATCTATTTATACGGATTCCGGGCAAAGCCCGTAATCCGGTAGGAGGTGAACGGCCCTACAACCCCCTGAAGCTTCGAAATCTTAGATTTCGAGACGACGTTCCGTTGCCGCAACGTCGGGTTGTCTAACGAAACTCGGGCAAAGCCCGTAATCCGGCAGGAGGTGAACGGCCCTACAACACCATAAAGCTTTGAAATCATAGATTTCAAGACGACGTATCGCCTTCTACAACACCTACCGCTCGGCGAAATATCGTATAGATGCAAAACCGTCAGCACCGGCCCTCTCTACGGCCTCAATCTGCTCCTCGGAGACAATGCCTCCCAGTGCGAAGATATTGAGGTCTATTTTACCTCTTATTTCTTTTAACTTCTCTAAACCTTTCGGCTCTCCTTTGCCCGGCGTTTCGAAGACGGGACCGTATGTGACTCCGTATGCTCCTGCTTTTTCGGCTCTCTCGATCTCGCTTAACGAATGTGTGCTTACAATCACTTTCAGCCCGGTAGAGCACGATACGCCTATCTGTTCAAACATATAGGAAGGCAGATGGATACCGTCCGCACCGAGCTCGACGGCGGCATAGATATCGCTATGAATAAAGAAGAGTGTTTCGGGGAAGAGAGGTTTTAGATCCATAAACGCTTCTGCGAGCGTTTTGTAGTCGGGGGTTTTTTTGTCTCTAAGACATATGAGATCGATTTTCGTGTTTGAAAGAGTGCGCTCGAGACTGCACTTTAAAGTAAGTGGATCCGAGCCGTAATATGCCGGATCAGTTATCGCGTACCTGAGAATCACGAAGCTCTTTCCTGATCGTATCGAGCAGATGTGTCTGCCGCCTCATCTCACGGTGATTCTCGAACTGAATGGTTGCAAGCTCGAGAAAAATTACAAGAAAAAGCCCAAAAAGCGAACCCAAAACGGCCGCCAACAGTGCGATTGGGATTCCGAACGGAAGAAAACTCCAGAAGAGATATACGGCACCGAGCAGGGCCAGAGCCCATGCGGCACCAAGAAGAAAGTTTATTACTATTTCGGCAATAGTGCGTCTCAACGATGCACCGCTCTACTATAGCGACTCTTCTTCGAGAAGAACCGCACCTGCGAGGTAGACGTATGTGAGAATCATGAAGATGAACGCCTGCAGAATCGCCGAGAATGTCAACAGCAAAAACGCCGGTAGCGGCACAAGCCACGGAGCAAGCATAAGAAGAACCCACAGGAACAGGTCGTCACCCTTGATATTTCCGAAGAGTCGGAACGAGAGAGAGATGATACGGGAGATGTGAGATACGATCTCTATAGGAAACATCAGCGGAGCGAGCCACTTTACAGGACCGGCGAAGTGTGCGAAATAGTGGACTACACCGTGCTTTCTGATCCCTTCGAAGTTGTAGTAAATGAATACTATCAGCGCCAGCGTAAGAGTCATGTTTATGTTTCCGGTAGGAGACTCGAATCCCGGGATAATACCCAGTACGTTGCCTATGAAAACGAAGATACCTATCGTCGCGATGAGCGGAAGATACTTTTTGGCGTTGCTCTCACCGATTACGTCGCGACCCATTGCGACTATTCCGAGAAGATACGCCTCCATCACGTTTTGCGTACCTGTAGGAACCAGCCTGAGAGACTTGACGGCCATCTTTGCAAGAACGAGGGCTATAATCGCTGTCAGAAGAACGTGCGTAACGAAGAGAAACCCGTGTGAGTGGGAAATGAGACCAAAATAGGTGAATACACCTTCCATTCGGCTTCCTTTATCTTAAATTTGTGCGATTCTATCACAACATCCATTAATCACTCTTTAAGAACGGTCCTGAAAAAGGCGTTCCTGCCCTATTCTGTAGAGTGCGAAGTCGTACTTCAGAGGATCGTCGGCCGAGAATCTCTTGAGTGATTCGGTAAGTTCCACGGCCGCTTTCCAGTCATATGTTTTCCGCTTCAAAAGCCCCAGTCTACGACCCACCTGAAATGTATGGGTATCGAGCGGGATTACAAGATCGGATCTTTTGACCGCACTCCAGCGGCCGAGATCCAGAGCATCTTTTCTGACCATCCATCTCAAAAACATCATCCAGCGCTTGTATGGACTCGAAGGCTTCATATTTTCGGGCACCGATCCTGTAAGAAAGCGGTAGCCTCTACTCTCATACGGGTACACTCTGTAAAAGAGCTCTATGAGTTCGAAGACGCCTTCAATTACACGGCCCTCTTTGCCGTAACCTTTCATGAACTCCTCTTCCATTCTGCCGCGCTCCACTCTTCTGAGTGTCTTGAATATCCCGATCACATCCTGAGAGGACTGAAACCGGTAGTAGCTTTTCGAAAGCTCCCTCTCTATCCGCTCCTCATCCGCATCAAGCAGCGAAAAGTCCAACGAGCGCAGAAACTTCACTATCTGTGACGCATTGCCGTACCCGAAAAGCGCGCAGAGCAGAACGGCCCGCTCATCCTCCTGCTCCCTCGCCACCCAGAGGGGATCGGGCCTTTGTAAGCAGAGCTCCTCAGGATCGTTCCGTTTCGAAGCTTCGGCCTCCAGCAGTTCAAGCAAGCCTGTAGAATCTTTTGCGTTCACTCGATCCTCCGATCTGCATCTGTTTTCTATATTTCGTAACTGTCCTTCTTACCATCTTTACACCGAATTTTCGCTCTATCATCTCCAAAAGCTTGTTGTCGCTCAGAGGTTTCGATCGGTCTTCGGCGGCTATCGAGTCGGCTATGAACTGTTTGATAGCGCTGTTGCTCACATCCTCGTCCACCGCGGCAGCGAAAAAGGCCTTCATAGGGAATATGCCTCGGTCGCACATCAGGTACTTGTTCGCGATGGCCCTCGAAATGGTCGAAGGGTTGTGGTCGAACTCTTGGGCGATATCTTTCAGCTTCATCGGTCTTATGTCGCCCCCCTGGAAAAAGTCGTACTGGAACTCCACGATCATAAGCCCTATCTTGTATAGAGTCGCCTTGCGCATCTGAAGGGCGTCTATGAGATCTCTCGCCTCTTTTACCTTTTTACGCACGAAAGAGTGATCTTCGTCCGTCTGCTCGATGATTATATCGGGGTAGAAGTCGTCGTTTATCTTTACCTCTATCCCCTCTTCGCTCTGGACGATAACAAGATCGGGAATTATCTGCCCCGACTCCTCCATATACTCCAGTGCAGGGGGATTCTTGAACGAACGAATAACGCTTAGAGCCTCGTCGTATCGATCTTCGCTCTTGAAACTTCCAATCGAATCGAAGTTTTCCAGCATCTTTACCGCAAGCGAATATATAGGCTCCTCCACATCGCTCTGCCTGAGCTGAAAAAGCATGGCTTCGGCGGTATCTTTCGCACCTACGCCGGAAGGCTCCAGATAGGCGAAACGCTCTCTGATCTTCTCTACGGCCGCAGGCTCTACACCCAGTCGGGAGGCTATGGTCTGTACATCTCCTTCGAAATAGCCCTCGCCGTTTATCTCTTCTATAATCGCGTATGCTATCTTTTCGCTAAGAGGTGTAGGAAAAAGAGGGGCGTTTATCTGCTCGATAAGCACTTCATATAGCGACTTGTTATGCAGGGTAAGAGCCTCGATCACCTCCGAACTCGAAGGAGTTTCGCCCCTGCGGCCCGGTTTCGCGGCAAAACCTGAGCCGAATCTCTCTTCGAATCCCGATCTAATCCGCATATAGGGATTCTCTTTCTCATACTCCTTCAACCGCTCTTCGAGCTCTTCGATACCGGACTGAAGTATCGGAAGCCAGCTTCTCAAGGTACCGGACAGCCTGGTCTTGAGCTGCAGACTCTGATTCCGGCGAAGCTTCACCTGCAAGGCTCCTTTTTATAGAAAAGATCTGCACGGGTCGACTCGAAACATAAGAGGAAGCGACGGGGAAGAGAAAGATCTATTACAGACTCTACTCCGCAAAAAACCCTGTATTCGCTCATAACGTAAAGTGCTCTCCGAGATAGTGCTTGATGACATCGGAGTTGGACGCAATCTCTTCGGCGCTCCCCTGGGCCATCAGCTCTCCTGAACGCATCACATAGGCCCTGTTGCAGATACCGAGGGTCTCTCTGACGTTATGGTCGGTTATAAGAACCCCTATATCGAGTTCGAGCAGCTGCCTTATGACATTTTGAATATCTATTACCGCAATCGGATCGACCCCGGCAAACGGTTCGTCAAGGAGCAGAAACTTCGGTTTGCTAACAAGAGCCCTGGCGATCTCGGCCCGTCTGCGCTCACCGCCGCTGAGGCGTATCCCTTTGCGATTTCTGATAGGCTCTATATTGAAAAGCTCCAGAAGATTCTCTATTCTCTTTTCGGCACTCTTTTTGTCCAGTTTCGCCGCCTCCGCCGCGATTAGAAGGTTCTCTTCGACCGTCAGGTCCTTGAAGATGCTCGACTCCTGGGGCAGGTAACCTATCCCCAGCCTCGATCGCACGTGAAGCGGATGCTTCGTTACATCTTCGTCGTCGATGAAAACGTGCCCCTCACTTACGGCGATAAGTCCGCATATCATATAGAAAGTTGTGGTCTTTCCGGCTCCGTTGGGCCCCAAAAGTCCTACCACCTCCTTTGTGTTGAGCGTGATGGAGACATCCCTGACGATCACGTTTTTCCTGATCGTTTTACTCAGTTTTTCGGCTCTTAAGCTATGCATCGGTTTCGATCCTGTATAGGCGTCTGCCCTCTTCAACGCTTATTTCGACCAGAGCGGTATAGAAGCCGTGCTCTCTCAAAAGCTCTCTCAGTGCGTCGTCCCCCCACTCTACCATGTGCCATCCCGGCTCTTCGAGGCTCTCAAGAAGCCCCATGGCCATGAACTTCTCATTCGGGCACTGATAGAGGTCGTAGTGACGCAGCCTGTCGCCGTATACCTGTTCTATAGAAAAGGTCGGTGAAGTTACGACATCTTTGTATCCCATGCTTTTTGCGAGCGCTTTGGCCAGGGTCGTCTTTCCCGCGGCCAGGTCGCCTCTTAAAAATATTACCGCATCTTCGGGAAGAGTCTCTCTTATCTCTTCTGCCACCTTGTCAATCTCTTCCAGAGAAGCTGTTATCGTTTTTGTCATAGCGAGTTGGAGACCTTTACGATTTTTTCGAGCGCCTCTTTAGCCCGCCCGGAGTCTATAGTCTCCCGCGCTATCTGCAGCCCATCTTCGAAGTCGCGGGCCTTCCCGTCTACGATAAGGGCGGCGGCTGCGTTAATCAGAACGATATCCCTTTTTGCCCCTTTTGTCTCACCGCTGAGTATGGAGCGTGTGATCTTCGCGTTTTCTGCGGCATCGCCCCCTTTTATCTCGTCGAAAGAGGCTCTCTCTATTCCGAACTCCGCAGGATCGATCGTGATCTTTTCAAGTGCTCCTCTCTCCAGCATCACAGCTTCGCTGCGATCCGAAACCGATATTTCGTCGAGCCCGTCCAGACTGCTTACGACCATAGCGCGGCGGCTGCCGAGCTTTTTCAGAGCTTCTGCCATCTTCGGAACGTATTCCGGGTCGAAAACCCCTATAAGCTGCTTCTCTACGCCGGCCGGGTTGCTCAGCGGGCCCAGAATATTGAAAATGGTGCGGTGGGGTATAGATTTTCTTATCGGCATAATGAACTTCATCGCCGGATGGTGCAAAACGGCAAATATGAATGCAAACCCGCACTCCTGCAGCATCTGCACCTGCTGCTTCGGAGTCAGGTCGAGACGGATACCGAGAGCTTCGAGCATGTCCGCGCTTCCGGAGCGGCTGGTTATAGAGCGGTTTCCGTGTTTGGCCACTTTAGAGCCGGCGCCGGCAAGCAGCAGCGACACGGTCGTGGAGATATTGAAGCTTCCGCTTTTGTCCCCGCCGGTTCCGCAGTTGTCTATAAGCTCCTCACGCAGATCTTCGGGAACGGGCAGTTTGACGGAGTTTGCACGCATCACCTCCGCCGCAGCCGCTATCTCTTCCGCGCTCTCACCCCGCTCGGCCATTTTTACAAGGAGCTCTCTGGCCTCTTTTTCATCCATCTCTCCTCGAAAAAGTCTCTCGAATGCCGTCCTCGCTTCACTATAAGTCATTGCAACTCCTCAACATATTCATCTTTCGCACTTTTGGGAATCGTTTTTGTAACCGGTATTTTGAGCACCCTGTAGCGTTTCGCACCCTTAAGATAGCGGATCTCGACAATATCACCGACCTTCACATCCTTGCTCGGTTTCGCCTGAACGCCGTTTATGTACACGACTCCGCTCTTTACCATATCCTGTGCCACCGTTCGGCGTTTGACCAGATTGACACTGCTTATATATTTATCGATTCTCAATAGTTCTCCAAAAAAATTTTCCTAATTTTGTTACATCTTCCGCGTAACTTCAGGATATTATTATAGAGTGTTGATAATAAAGTCTTGTTTATAGCCGCCGGCGGCATATCGATAGTGTCGCTGCAAAGAGCTCTGTCGGCCTCTGGTTCGTAATGTTCGTTTATATGCATATAATTTTGTATTGGATAGAATGGCTACCATGAGCAAAGAGGAGTATTTCCATATAGAGCGTTCCGGCGACACTTTGAAACTGAAGATCCGCGGTAGCTGGCGAATAGGTTCTCTTGATGCCGTAGAGAGGTCGTACAAAGATATGGAGTCCGCAATAGGGGGAGCGAAAAAGATCGTTGTCGACCTCGGCGGTATCGAGTCGATCGATACGGGAGCCATGGTTTTCTTTATATCGCTGCGCGATGAACTGAAAGAGAAGAGACGAGCAAGATTCGTAAACATACCCGACGAATTCTGCCGAATGTTTCGTCTTGTCAAACGGTTTGCCGGACCGCACACCGCCGCGAAAGAGTCAAACTTTCCGATCTTTCTGCAGCCTTTTGCCGCTCTCGGCAGACAGACTCACGCCATGTACTCCGATTTTGTTCTATTCGTCAATTTCCTGGGGCAGTCCGCAGTCGCCATGTTTCGCACGCTCATACATCCATCTTCCTTCAGAATAAAAGAGACGGCGACCAACATCTACAAAGCGGGCGTTACAGCCATACCGATAGTAGCGCTCAGCGCTTTTTTGGTCGGCATCGTCATCGCTTTTCAAAGCGCCGTACAGCTGCAAAAATATGGAGCGAACATCTTCATTGTAGATATGATCGGTATCTCGATACCCAGAGAGCTCGCACCTCTGATTACCGCGATCATAATTGCAGGCAGGAGCGGATCGGCCTATACGGCGCAAATAGGTGTCATGAAGATCACCGAAGAGATAGACGCTATGAAGACGATGGGTTTCGGAATCTTCCGTTTCATTGTCCTGCCCAGAATGGTTGCGATGATGATCGCCCTGCCGCTGCTTATATTTTTTGCCGATATCGTCGGAATCTACGGCGGCCTACTGGTTGCGAAATTTCAGCTCGATATCACCGCCGCACAATTTTTGGAGAGGCTTCACAGCGAAGTGGATGTAAAGCACTACCTGGTAGGCCTCTTCAAGGCCCCCTTTTTCGCCTTGATAATCGCCGCCGTCGGCTGTTTTCGCGGTTTTCAGGTTTCGGAAAATACCGAAAGCATCGGAAGATACACCACTATGAGTGTTGTAAACTCCATCTTCCTGGTAATTGCGATGGATGCTCTCTTTTCGGTCATCTTTACGGAGCTCGATATATGAGAGAGATGATAAAGCTGCGCCATCTGCAGACACGTTTCGGAAACAAAACGGTCCATGAAGATCTGAATCTCACCGTATACGAAGGTGACATATACGGCGTTCTCGGCGGAAGCGGCTCGGGAAAGACGACTCTTCTAAGAGAGATGATCATGCTTCTTCGCCCGAGTGCAGGCAGTATCGAAGTTCTCGGCCACGATCTGAATAGAATCGGGCGCAAGGATGCACAGAGACTCAGAAGCGAATGGGGAGTGCTTTTTCAGTTCGGAGCGCTATTTACCTCTTTGACGATCGAAGAGAATGTATCGGTATGGCTCAGAGAATATACATCTTTGTCAAATAGGACTATCCGGCGTATCGTCCGCTCTAAACTGGAGATGGTAGGGTTGGATCCCGATGTCGGCAGGCTCTATCCGAGCGAACTGAGCGGAGGTATGATAAAACGTTCCGCACTCGCACGCGCTCTCGTGATGGACCCCAAACTGCTTTTTTTGGACGAGCCCACTTCCGGCCTCGATCCGGTGAGTGCGGAGGCTTTCGACGATCTGATTTCCCAACTGCACTCTCTTCTGGGTCTGACCATCGTGATGATAACGCACGATATAGATACAATATTCAATGTAGTCAACAGGATGGCGGTACTTGGGGACAAGCATGTGGTTGCAGAAGGCTCTTTGGATGAGATACTCAAGAGCGATCACCCCTTTATACGCCGCTTTTTCGGCGGAAACCGCGCAAAAGCGCGAATTGAGGCAATGCATATGGAAGGATTGTGATGGAGAGCAGAGCAAGTTACACGATAGTAGGACTATTCGTTCTCCTCCTTGGAGCCGGTGCCGTAGCGTTCGCTCTCTGGATGGGGAAGTACAACAACAAAAAAGAGTACGCATACTACTATACGTATATGAAAGAGTCGGTTGCCGGACTTCCGCCGGACGGGGCTGTCAAATATATGGGGGTAGACATCGGAAAGGTCAAAGAGATCCATATCGACCCCAACGATCCTACGCGGGTGCGCCTGCTGCTGCAGATTCCAAAAGATATCCCGATACGTGAAGGCATGTATGCGACACTCAACTTTACCGGAATCACCGGAATCGCCTACATAGAAATAATCGGCGGCAAGAAGGGGGCCCCGGTAATAAAAAGTGAACCCGGCAAAATTCCGGTCATACCATCCAAGCCATCTACACTCGCTCAAATCGGTACTTCGGTAAGCGATCTTGCGGTGCAGATCTCGAAGGCACTCGACAGACTAAACAACGCTTTCAGCGAAGAGAACATAAAACATTTCAACGATATGATGACCAATCTCGACCGATCTTCAGAGTCGTTGAAAAGGATTTTGAGCGACAAGAATGCCGAAAATATCGAGACTCTTCTTAGCACTCTGGCCGATGCGGCCAAAAAGAGCGACAGGCTCTTCGAAGCTGTAGATGTCATCAAAAAAACTACGCTCGATCTCGGTGCGGAGGGGAACAGAACCCTGGCATCGCTTCAGCAGAGTGCAGACTCTTTTAAAGAGCTCAATATGAAGCTGATGAAACGTATCGAAGAGGGGGACCTGAATATCCGTCAGCTTCTTCAGCAGACGCTTGCAGAGTCAAATGCGCTCATGAGAGCGTCTCAGGCACTTGTTTATCAACTGCAAGAAGATGCGATGATGATCAAAAACAGCCCCAGAGACCTCTTTTTCAAAGAGGCCGAACCTACTCTGGGGCCGGGGGAGAAGCAAAAATGAGAAGATTTACGATATACGAAAAAGTTTTTCCGGCGGCACTTGGTTTTTTACTCTTTTTTGGCGGCTGTTCAGTTAAAAAGGTCCCCCCGACCGCCTTTTACCGTATCTCCCAAGAGACTCCCGGAATCAGGGAATCTGCCAATAAGCATGCCATTGACTCGATAAGAGTAACATTCAGCCGCTCGTCAAGAGTAAGCGAAAGTTCATCCATCTACTACTATACATACAAAGATTTCAGGCAGCAGCCGTACGCCTACAGCAGATGGTACGATACCCCGGCAACCATGTTAGAAGGTAAGCTGATTTTCGCTCTTGAAAAATCGAAAATCGCAAAAAATGTAACAGGAAGTTCGAGTGCGGCGGATACAAAGACGGTTCTTGAAATAGGAGTTCTGGATTTCGTACATGAGTTCGGCAAGAGCGGAAGATCCAGAGGAAAAGCCGTCATTCTGGCTTCTCTGGTTAGAAACAGAGACGGCAAGACTTTATGCGCCAAGCTTTTTGAAGCCGATTCGACGGCGGCTACGGACGATGCCGAAGGGGGCGTTGCGGCTTTGAACAGCGCGTCCGACAAGATAGTGGCGGAAATTGTGGAGTGGCTGGGCGAATGCGGCCGACCGTAATTGAAAAACCGGAAACGCTCTAAGGCTACAGAAGGCCGAACTTCTCTATAAAATCGTCGTCGATATCTATGAGCCCTCTTTTTTGCAGAGACTCCAGTACCCCTCTGTCGCAAAGAACATCACCCGGCCACTCCCGCTCGTAGCCGTCGAGCTCGTTTTTGTCGGTCGCGTCCACCATTATAAAAGGCTCCTTGCGTATATCACGCATAGCATCTATATTGTTCGCTACGCGCCACACAAGCATATACGGATTCTCCAGGCTGTTGCGTTCGGCATCTACCACGATCACAATTTTAAGATGTGCATGAAGCGATTTCAGATCGTCGAAAAGCTGCTGAACAGAGCGCACTTTTTTGTAAGAAACGATACATATCGGATTTTTTGTATGCGTAAAATATTGTCTCAAAGAGAGCACATTGCCGTCTATCGCCTTCATCGCACTCAAAAGCTCTTCATCTTTCAGGAGTGAATCTACACCCTCTTCCACTTCATCGCCTGTCGCATCGATTCCAAGCTTTCCTCCAACCAGCGTATCGGGGCTGGAGTGGTCGAGCGCATCCACGATCCCCTCCGTAATCAGCATACGCTGCGGCGAGACTCTATTTAGAATATGCTCGGTTATCGCCTCATACTCGGTAAGAGCCGGCGCTTCGCTCCCGACAAAGAGGGCGTGTTTGACAAAGCTCATCTGCCCCACACCCCAGAAAGCGTGCATGAACTGCTTTGCATGACCTTTGTAGTGAGTCTGCATCTTTGCCAGGATCAGGTTGTGAAAAACTCCGTTTTCGGGCATATGGTAGTCTATCAGGTCCGGTGCGGTCGTCTTTAGAAGCGGAAGGAAAATACGCTCCGTTCCCCACCCCATATATTTGTCTTCAAGCGGCGGCTTTCCGACTAC
>WGAW01000030.1 GCA_015494675.1 Hydrogenimonas sp.
TGGCTGAATCTGGAGTATCTGTTTTGAAAAAATTAATACTCATCCTAATATCCGCACTGTTTTTGAGTGCGTCTCCGGCAGAAAAAGAGAGAAGCATATACCGTACTATCCTAAATGCCATATTTCCGGACAAAGCGGTAATTCACGTCTGGCTCGACAACCCCAAAAAGAGAGCGATCTTTGAAAAGATCAGGCGCGTCAAAGTTGTAAAAGACCATAAGAGAGCCGATATACTGATTCTTTACAACTCATTCGATGTACCGGCCGACAACAAGATCATATTCGCCGACGGCTACCTCGTTTTCGAGCATTTCAAAAACAGGCTGGTCGGCGGGTTCTACTGGCAAAAAGGGCGCCCCAACCTGGTCTTTATCAAGAAGAATCTAAAAGATCACAATATAAGCCTTCCTCCCACTCTAAAAGAGTATATTGAGGACGATATGTGAAATCGATAAGCCGTATCTATTTTTTTCTGATAGCGTCCATCGTCGCAGCCGTTATCTACCTTTACTACGGCGTATCCACAACCAATATCAAGCTGATCAAAAATCTCGAGAAGATATTTGTAATTCAGGCGGGCAATTTCGCCGAAAATATAGAGCAGGAGCTTAAAAAACATGCCGCTCCCGACAAAAGACTCTACAATATCCTAAAGGAGAACGAAACCGTCAGGGATGAGCTCGAACACACTCTTTCGGCACTTGTCACACCATCTTTCAAATATGTATATGTCCTCTACAGAGACGAAAAGGGCAAATACCGCTATCTTCTCGACGGCAGCAGGGAGGACAAAGGGAGTTTCGATCAGAAGCTCGATGTAGACAAGCGGAAGTGGAATCGCTGCTACGAGACAAAAAGAGATCAGATTCTTATGCAGAACAACCTCGAAGGTCTCTGGATAACGTACCTAAAGCCGATAGTGAGGAACAACAGCGTCGAAGGAGTCATAGCGATCGATTTCTCCACCCGCCTGCCATCCACGATCGCCCAAGCCACAAGACCTCTGGAAAATATATTTATCTATATTTTCGCCGCTATGGGGATACTTCTGCTTATTCTTCTTTATCAGACCGTCTTGAGTATAAAGACGAAAAAAGAGAGTATTATAGACCCTCTTACCTCCACCTACAACCGCAACTTCCTCAGAACTTTCCTCAAGTCGATCAATCCGGCCAGATACCAGATCATGATGCTCGATATCGACCATTTCAAGAAAATAAACGACAATTTCGGCCACAAAGCGGGCGACCTGGTACTTCGTGAAGTGGCTACTGCTATAAAGAACGAGCTTAGGGAAAAAGACCGCATAATCCGTTTCGGAGGAGAGGAGTTTTTGATATTTCTTCACAAACAGAAAAAGGAGTGTCCGGCTGCGGAGAATATATCGAAACGCCTCAAGGAGAGTATAGAGAAGAGAACTTTCACATATGAAAACACCCCTATTCACATAACCGTATCCATAGGCATCACCTCGAATCCCGAACATTTCAAAAGTGTCCCGGATGCGATAAAGAGGGCGGACGAGATGCTCTACATCGCCAAACGCGAAGGACGTAACAGAATCATCTTCGACAAGCCCGGCAAAGAGGCGCACGTTAGCGAAAAGAGAACGATTTCGGAAGTCAAAGAGGCTCTCGAAGAGGATAGAATCATCTGTCACTATCAGCCGATAGTAAATCTAAAAACGGGAGATGTGATAAAATACGAGGCACTTGTACGAATGATCGACAAGGATGGCCGGATCCTTGCGCCCTATCTTTTTCTGGAGTCTATCGCCTATACGAACATCTATACGGATCTAACCAAAAGAGTACTGACTACAGTCTTCGACCAGATCAAACTTCACCGTCTGCCCATCAGTATCAATCTCAACATTTCGGATATACTCGACAATAAGATTTTCACGATTATAGTAGACGAGATCGAAGAGAACATTCAACTGGCGAAATGGCTTGTGATCGAACTTTTGGAAAACGAACACATAAGTAGTATCGAGAATATGAGAGAGAGGCTGAACAAGCTGAAATCATACGGTGTAAAGATCGCGATCGACGACTTTGGAAGCGGTTTTTCAAACTTCTCCATCTTTCAAGACCTGCCTATAGATACTCTCAAGATAGACGGCTCTCTCATAAAAGATCTCGACTCCTCGAAAATTGCCTACTCCATAACGGAATCCATAACTCTGTTCGCAAAAAAACTGAAGATCGAGAGTGTTGCCGAATTTGTTCACAGCGAAGAGATTCTACGCATCGTCAAAGATATGGGAATAGAAGAGGGCCAGGGTTTCTACCTGGGGAAACCTTCCGACACCATCAAACAGGCATCTGAAATTTCTGAGTGACCAGTTCTCCCTCGTCGTTGAAATAGAGATAGTAGAGCAGATCCTTTTTCACACTCTCGCCGGCAAGATATCTAAGAGCCAGATTCGCCTGCAAAGATGCGATGTGCATGACGATCGGCGCGGCAATACCGGCGGGCCGGCGATCCATTATCTTGAAAGCGTCGAAACTGCTTCTGTCTATGAAGCAGACCTGACCGTTGAAAGCCTCTACGGAGCCGTATATCCATGGAGTTTCTATCTGCTTTGCATAGAGATCTATCCGGGCGCGGCTGGGCAGATTGTCTGTAGCATCCAGAATAAGATCGTACTCTCCGGGCACCTTTGCAAACTCTTCAAATCTGACCGTATGCGGGGTAACTTTCACGAAAGGACAGCGACTCTCTACCAGTTCGGCCGCCGCTTCGGCCTTGAGCCTCCCCTCGTCCCCGACCTTGAATGCGATCTGTCGGTGAATGTTGTGTACGGAGACCTCATCGAAATCTACGAGGTCTATATGCCCTATTCCGCTGGCCCCCAGAGCTATTGCGAGAGAACTTCCGAGCCCGCCGGAACCTACGATGACAACCTTTCTGTTTTGCAGTGAGGCCTGAACCTCCTCTCCCCAAAGCATCACCTGACGATTGAAATAGTGAAAGTAATCTTGCATATTCCGCTCCGTTTTCTAGGGATTATAGCATATTAGTTTTCTATCATAGTGACAAAAGAGATAAAATTTCCGGGCAAAGCCCGAAATTAGGCGGGCCCGTAGAGGTTAGCGTATTTTATGGATTTTGAGGCGTATCTTTTGCGGATTGAACAGCGGGGTGGTTTTTTTGTAGGTTATCTCTCTTAATCGGCTCTACTTTTAAGCTGCTTCTCAAAACCCCAAACTCTTTTTGCTTCCCTGGTCGTTTTTCTATCTACCGAAACGACCATCAGAGCCTCTTTGTCTTCGAGTACACTCACCACTTCACCGTATGGATCGAGAAGCATAGAGTCTCCGTAAAACTTCCATTTCAGCTCTCTATCGGTGTAGTCTCCGACACGATTGGCCCTTAATATATAAATGTTGTGCAGAAAAGCTCGAGTCTTTAGAATCTCTCTCCATCTGTTGTGAGATTCGAATGTTGAAGAGGTCGGTAGCAGAAGCACATCTACATCCCGGGCGTTGAGACGGTCGAAAAAGTGGTTAAAGTGCAGTTCGAAACCGCCTATGACTCCGAAACGCATACCCTTGTGGGTAAAAACGAGCGGATCTTCCAGCGGTTTTTTCTCGTTGGCGAAAAACCCGGCCTCATCCCAGTGGCCGTAATCCATAAGAAGCTGCTGACGGTATGTATGCGTGCTTTTGGGTGTCACCTTCACGACTGTTTTGTAGCATTTGCCGCCCTTTACCTGCACAAGCGGAGCGACCACGACAATATCGTATTTTCTGCTAAGCTCTTTAACCATTGCAAGGTGATGGTCGCTCTGGTCTTTTATCATATTGGCCGGCATCTTTTCCAGCTCTTTGAAGAAGTGGTTCAGCACATACTCTCCGAGCAGCACAATCTCCGCCTCTTTGGCTCTGGCCGCTTTGAAGTAGTGGTCCAGCGCGTTTGGGCTCATCCCCTGTGTCGGCATCTGAAGCGCTGCTATACGGATCATTCCGCCTCTCCGTTCTCTATCTCACTCTTCTCTATGGTCTCCACCTCGAGCTTCGCATCCTCCAGAATCCGGCCGGCCTCTTTAAGAAGCTTCATCCCCTCTTTATAGAGCTTTACACTCTCTTCAAGAGGAATTTCAGGATCCATCAGCCTCTCCATTATCTTCTTGGCCGCTTCGATCTTACCTTCGAAGTCCATTTCACTTTTTTCAGCCACAAAACCCCTTTTGGATAGATTTTACTTCAAAACATCGGCCACATAGTCCGAGAATTTGTCGACCTCGACCAAGAAGGCGTCGTGTCCGTAGTCGCTGTCGACTTCGTAGTAGCTGACAAGCCCGCTCTGCCCCTGGGCATCCATGACGATCTTTATCTCTTTCATCTCTTCCGGCATGAAAAGCATATCCCTGCTGAAAGAGATAAGATGAAGATCGCTCCTGATTCTGCCCAGCGCCTCGTCGAGCGTATCGTAACCCCTCGATATGTCGAAGATATTTATCGCTTTCGTGATATAGAGGTAGCTTAGGGGGTCGAACCATTTGCTGAATCCGTATCCGTTATACTCCAGGTAGCGCTCTACCTGAAACTTTCCGAACAGTTCGAAAAGCCCGTCGGTCTCCACATAGCTTCGGCCGAACTTGCGATCCATCGACTCAGGGCTCAGGTAGCTTATATGCCCCGCCATACGTCCTACCGCCAGGCCGGTAAAACCGTCTTCTTCGAAATCCTTCGGGTCGTAGTTGCCGTTTTTGAATTTCGGATCTTTTATTATCGCTTCCTGAACCACTTTGTTGAAAGCTATCGCCCA
>WGAW01000031.1 GCA_015494675.1 Hydrogenimonas sp.
GGCTCAGGTAGCTTATATGCCCCGCCATACGTCCTACCGCCAGGCCGGTAAAACCGTCTTCTTCGAAATCCTTCGGGTCGTAGTTGCCGTTTTTGAATTTCGGATCTTTTATTATCGCTTCCTGAACCACTTTGTTGAAAGCTATCGCCCATGGACGTGTGGCATGGGTTGCCGCCATAACTATCGTATGTTTTGCAAGCCCCGGGTACTCCACGGCGAACCTAAGGGCCTGCATTCCGCCCATCGAGCCGCCTATTATCGCATGAAGACGGTCGATTCCCATTCGACTAAGCAGAATTCTCTGCGCCTTCACCATATCCTTTACCGTGACGACCGGGAAGCGAAGGCGGTAGCGATCTTCGCCCGGGTAGATTCTGGACATAGGGCCGGTCGAGCCGTAGCAGCTCCCGATCACGTTTACGCATATCACGAAAAACTTCTCGGTATCGACCGCCTTGCCGTCCCCGATCAGGGCGTCCCACCAGCCGGGTTTCCTGTCGCCTTCGTAAAGGCCCGCCGCATGGTGGCTCCCGCTGAGGGCATGTGTAATCAGCACTGCGTTGCTCTTCTCTTCGTTCAGCTCTCCATAGGTTTCGTAGACCAGTTCGTACGGCTCAAGAATACGCCCGCTCTCGAGGTAGAGAGCGTTCGTAAAGAGCTCTTTACGTGTATCAATTTTCAAACGCTTCCGCCCTCTCTTTTACGATCACCCGACTCATTCGTCAGATGTGGTAGTTGGGTGCCTCTTTGGTAATCATGACATCGTGAACATGGCTCTCTTTCAGCCCTGCACTGGTGATCTCCACAAACTCGGCCTTCTCCCAGAACTTCTCGATGTTTTCGCTACCGCAGTAGCCCATCGACGACCTCAGCCCCCCCGTAAGTTGGTGAATCACGTCCGCAATGCGCCCTCTGTACGGAACGCGCCCCTCTATACCTTCCGGAACCAGTTTGTCGGCTGCGGTCCCCTCCTGGAAATAGCGGTCGGTACTCCCTTTGGTCATCGCACCTATACTTCCCATTCCCCTGTAGCTCTTATATTGTCGGCCCTGGTACATAATTGTCTCGCCCGGACTCTCTTCCGTACCCGCCAGAATCGAACCGGCCATGATGCAGCTGGCTCCTACCGCAAGGGCTTTCGCCACATCGCCGGAGTATTTGATACCGCCGTCGGCGATTACGGGTATGCCGTATTTGTGCCCAACCTGTGCACACTCGTCTATCGCACTGATCTGAGGAACTCCGACACCGGCGACGATTCTCGTGGTGCATATCGAGCCGGGTCCTATTCCCACTTTTATCGCATCCGCACCGGCTTTTATCAGATCCTCCGCGGCTTCGCTCGTAGCGATGTTTCCGGCTACAATATCTACATCGAGTTCGCTTTTTAGCGCTTTTAGCGTGTCGATTATTCCCTGCGAGTGGCCGTGTGCCGAGTCGAGAACCAGAAGGTCCGCTCCCGCCTCCGCAAGTGCACGCGCCCTCTCTATCTGCCCCACTCCTATCGCAGCGCCTACACGGAGCCTGCCGAACTCGTCTTTGCAGGCGTTGGGATACTCTTTTCTCTTCTTTATATCTTTGATCGTGACCAACCCTTGCAAAATGCCGCTTTCATCTATAAGCGGCAGCTTTTCGATCTTGTTTTTGTGCATAATGTCGGCCGCTTCGTCGAGGGAGATTCCCTTCTTTGCCGTAATTAGAGGCATTTTCGTCATCACCTCTTCGACCTTTTTGCCCATATCGGTCTCGAACCTCATATCGCGGTTGGTAAGAATCCCCAGCAGCTTCATGCTCTCATCGACTATCGGAACACCGGAAATTCTGTATTCGCGCATGATCGCTTCCGCCTCGCCCAGCGTCTGGCCCGGATGCATGAAGACCGGATCGATAATGATGCCGGACTCGCTCTTTTTTACCTTCTTTATCTGCTTCACCTGCGTTTCGGTATCCATATTTTTGTGAATGATGCCGATTCCGCCCAGTCTCGCCATCGCGATGGCCGCACGAAACTCCGTTACGGTATCCATCGCCGCGGAGACAATGGGGATGTTCAGGCGGATGTTCCTTGTGATCCTCGTAGATATATCGACCTCTTTGGGCAGGACTGTCGAGTGTTTCGGAACCAGCAGTACATCTTCGAACGTCAGGGCGCGCTTTCTGATTCTCATAAGGTCTCTCCTTCGTTATTTTTCATATGCTACGGCTCTCTCGAGGCTCAGTGCCCCGTCGAACACCGTCTGCTCGTCAAAATGTCTACCTATAAGTTGGAGCCCTACGGGTAGTCCTTCGGCACTCTTTTGAACCGGCAGACTTATCGCCGGCAGCCCGGCAAGGTTTATACCGATCGTATAGGCGTCGCTCAGGTACATCTGAAGCGGATCGGCCATCTCCCCGAATTTGAAAGCGGGAGTCGGAGCCACCGGAGATAGTATCAGGTCGGCATCTTTGAACACCTCTTCGAACTCATCTTTTATCAGGTGGCGCACCTTCTGCGCTTTGAGGTAGTAGGCATCGTAGTATCCAGAAGAGAGGACGAAACTTCCAAGCAGAATCCTGCGCTTAACCTCTTCTCCGAACCCTTCGCTTCTGGTTTTGAGATAGAGCTCTTTGAGATCGTCGGCACCTTCGGCACGGTTTCCGTATCTTATCCCGTCGTATCGGCTCAGGTTGGCGCTCGCCTCCGCAGTAGCGATGATATAGTAGGCGGCTATATCGTATTTCGCACCCATCATCTCTTTGTGGACGATCTTGTGGCCCGCCTCTTCAAGAGCTTTTATCGCGGTCTCGTAAGCCGACTGCACCTCTTTGGAGGCATCTTTTATATAGTTGTCTACGACTGCGACGGTAAGCTTTCTGTCGGGATCGAGATTTGGGGCCACAGGAACGTACTCCACATCCGCACTCGTACTGTCACGGCTGTCGTGCCCGCTAATAATGTCGTATAAAATAGCGGCATCTTCCACATTCTGAGTCATCGGTCCTATCTGATCCAGACTCGAACTGTAGGCTCCAAGCCCCCATCTGCTTACACGCCCGTAGGTCGGTTTCATCCCCACTATGCCGCAAAACGCGGCCGGCTGCCTTATGGAGCCTCCGGTATCGCTTCCCAGAGCCGCTATCGCCACACCGGCGCCAACTGCTGCGGCCGATCCGCCTGAAGAGCCTCCGGGAACACGCTCCGGGTCGTGCGGGTTCAGGGTCTTTCCGTAGAAGCTACTCTCGGTAGAACTTCCCATAGCGAACTCGTCCATATTGGCACGCCCGAACGGAGAAAGCCCGGCCGCTTCAATCTTTTCGATCACCGTAGCGTTGTATGGAGCCACATACCCCTGCAAAATTCTGCTCGCCGAGGTAACACTCCACCCTTTTACCTGTATGTTGTCTTTTATGAGCAGCGGGACGCCTTCGCCGGCTTCATCGAACGCGATATAGGCGTTCAGATCCGACCTCTCCTCCGCTCTGCGCCTAATATCTTCACGCAGTACGGCTATCTCATCTTTTGGAAGCTTCAAAGCCTCTTTAAGCGTTATCAACCTTCTCTCCTTTTCTTCATCTTCAAAAGGGCTATACCAAGCGCTACAGCCGCCGCTATCACCCCTATCGTCTCGACTATTACAGGCCATGTAACGGGCTTGCTCAGATCAAACATTCAAAACCTCGGCACACCGTTCGCACAATCCGTCCTCTTTAGGTGCGGCAAAGCGCCAGCAGCGGGGGCATTTGTGTCCGGACGCCCTGACTATTTCGAATCTGTCTCCCTCTATCTCGAACTCACCGAGCACTTCCGTGTCGGCTTCCCCCCTGATCTCGCTCACCACAAACCAGTCTTCGGCGTCTTTGGCGCTCAGGATATCGAGCTTTTCACTCTTCACGGCGATACCGAGCTCAAGCGTCTGCTTTATGAGACCCTCTTTTTTCAGGCGGTCGACAATTTCGAAAAAGGCCTCTCTCGCCGCTATCATATACCCTTCATCCAATGCGCTTTCGGGTTTTTGCAGCGGCTCGTAGCGAAAATCGAAAATATCCTCCGCTTCACCCTTGATCACGTCGGGGGCGTACTCGAGCAGCTCGTCGCATGTATATGTGAGTACCGGGGCTACAAGCGGTATGAGCGCACGCGCTATCATAGCTACCGCACTCTGACTGCTCCTTCTTGTCGGGCTGTTTTTCTCTTCGCAGTATAGGCGGTCTTTAGTTATGTCGAGGTAGATCCCGCTAAGCTCGTTGGTCAGAAAATTGTTGAGTGTATGGAAGCCTTTAGAGTAGTCGTAAGTGTCGAAAGAGGCTCTCATCGAGTCGAAAACTTCGGCCGCCTTTTTGACAATCCAGCGGTCCAGCTCTCCCATCCGGCTCGGTTCCATGACACTCTCGAGATCATCCACATTTGCCAGCAGAAAGCGGAACGTATTGCGGATTTTACGGTAGTTTTCCGCCACCTGTTTTAGTATGGCATCGCTTATCTTTAGGTCGCTCTTGTATTCGCTCATCGCAACCCAAAGTCGCAGAATCTCACTACCGTAGCGCTTCGCTACCTCATCCGGGGCGACGACGTTTCCTTTGGATTTGGACATCTTTTCGCCCTTTTCGTCCACCGTGAAACCGTGCGTCAAGATCGCCTTATACGGGGCTTTGTGTTCCACCGCGCACCCCAGAAGCAGGGAGCTCTGGAACCACCCCCTGTGCTGGTCGCTACCTTCGAGATAGAGGTCGGCCGGGAACTCCCCGGCATCGTAGTTTCTCGACTTTAGCACCGCATTCCACGTAGAGCCGCTGTCGAACCATACATCCAGTATATCCATCACCTTTTCCAGATCGTTCGGATCGTAGCCGCTGCCCGGATAGAGCAGCTCTTCGATGCTCATCTCATACCATGCGTCGCACCCCTTCATCTCGAAAATCATCGCGACGAAGTTCAGAACCTTCTCGTCCAAAATCACCTTTCCGCTCTTTCTGTCTCGGAAGAAGGCTATCGGAACACCCCAGTCGCGCTGCCTGCTTATACACCAGTCGGGACGCCCTTCTACCATCGAGCTCAATCTGTTTCGGCCCCACTCCGGGTAGAATTTTGTCTTCTCTATCTCGCCCAGTGCGATTTCGCGAAGGCTCTTTTGCTCACCCTCCGGCTTTCCGTCGATACTTATGAACCACTGCTTCGTCGCACGGAAAATAAGTGGTGTATGACTTCGCCAGCAGTGCGGGTAGGAGTGCGTAAATCTCTCTACCTTCAAAAGAGCCTTTCCCAGAAGCTTCAAAATCTCTTCATTCGCATCGAAGATATGTTTTCCCACGAACTCTTCAGCGTTGGGCAGAAGATCCAGCCTCACTACGGTCTCGTCGAATTTACCCTCTTCATCTACAGGCATCACCACATCGAGCCCGTACTTAAGTCCTACCCTGTAGTCGTCCTCTCCGTGCCCGGGCGCCGTATGTACGGCCCCTGTTCCGTTTTCCATCAGAACATGTTCTCCGAGCACTATCCGCGAAGGTCTGCCGTTTAGCGGGTTGATTGCATTCTCGCCCTCGAGATCTCTTGCGGGTATGCGCATCTCTATCGGCCCCTCCACGACTCCGCTCTCCCGGAGGTCGTCGAAGAGCTTTTCGGCTACGATATAGCCGTCTTTCGTCAAAACGTACATCTCTTCCGGATTGAGACTGATGCCCACGTTGGCCGGCAGCGTCCATGGCGTTGTGGTCCAGATCACGATAGCGGCCGCTTCCGGATGTCCCAGTTTCTGCTTCGCCTTGTCGGAGAGCTCGAAAGCGACATAGACGGAGAAGTCCTCTCTCTCCTCGTACTCCACCTCGGCCTCAGCCAGTGCGGTACGTTCGGCCCAGCTCCAGTATACCGGTTTGTTCCTCTCTACAAGCAGCCCTTTTGAGGCTACGCTGCAGAGCGTTCTGTATATGTCGGCCTCGAAACTGAAATCCATCGTTACATAGGGCCTCTCCCAGTCGGCAATTACGCCGAGCGCTTTGAATCCCTCTTTCTGCACCTCCACGAACTTTGCCGCATGCTGTCGGCAAAGCTCACGGATCTTCGTCTTCGGAAGCTGCTCTTTTTTCGCTTTGCCTATCTTCTTTTCGACCTGCTGCTCGATAGGAAGACCGTGACAGTCCCAGCCCGGCGTGAATCGTACCGCATACCCCTGAAAATAGTTGTCTTTTACGATTATGTCCTTAAGCACCTTGTTCAGCGCATGACCGATATGTATCTTGCCGTTGGCGTAGGGGGGGCCGTCGTGCAGAGTGAAGAGCTTCTCGCCGCGACGGTTGGACTTCATCTTCTCGTAAACCCCGCTTTCGAACCATTTTCTATAACGCTTCGGTTCGTTTTGAGGCAGGTTTCCACGCATCGGAAAGGCTGTTTTGGGAAGATTTAGTGTAGACTTGTAATCCATTCGGTACTCCGGATAAAAATTGGCCTATTATATTTAAAGAGCCATTAAAAAGGGCTGATTCACGGCACCCACTTTGGTATAATGGTGCAACTACAGGAGTTGAAAGCATGAGAAACCGACTGATTGTAATAGGAAAAAACCTATATCTGAACCGGCCGTTTATGGAGTATATTGAACGTGAGCTGACGCACCTCGGTTTTCTGGAGCAGATCACGAAGCTCTCTGAAACCAGCAGCGAAACGGTGGCTCTGCTGCAGGAGCAGATCTCCGGCGGCGGCAACATAGTCGTTGTGGCGAACAGGAGGGCTTTTACCCCCGTAAGCAAACTGCTCGCGACGATGACGGAAGATACCCTGATACTTAAAGAGAACATACTGATTCCGTCCAAAAGCGCGGTATACGACGACAACAGTTTCCTGCTCAGATATGAGGACCGCTCCATAAACGTCGTGATGGCGGAACCCGGCAGGACTATGCCGGTTTTTCTCGTCGAAGAGGAGAAGAGAGAGGGAGTCATTCACGTTTTCAACATGGACGAAGAGGGTGCGGACGCTCTTTTGGATCCTCTGGCAAAAAGCTACGAGGTCGAGTTCTCGTCCACCACTCTCACACCCGGTTGGCTGAAAGTGGAGTGCAGCGCGAAAAAGTTCGGAAGGCTTGAAAACTTCCTAAAAAGCGTCAAACAGCTTATGGGCGACAAAGTGATCGAGTCTACGAACATCATAGCCTACCTTATACACAGACTTTCTCATGCACAAAAGAGCGTCACATTCGCGGAGAGCTGTACAGGCGGACGCATCGCGGCGAGGCTCACTTCGGAGGCGGGCTCCTCCACGATCTTCAAAGGCTCTCTGGTAACCTACTCAAACGCTCTTAAAGCCGGATGGCTTGGGGTTGAAAAGGAGGTGTTCGAAAAGTATGGCGCGGTGAGCAGAGAGTGTGTCGAGCAGATGCTCGCAGGTGCGAAGGAGATCGCCGGTGCAGACTACGCTGTTGCGGTAAGCGGGATAGCCGGACCCGGAGGAGGCACACCGCAAAAGCCGGTGGGAACCGTCGTTATAGGTGCAAAAAGCGATACGCATACGGTTATCGAAACCCTACACTTCGAAGGAGATCGCAACTATATACAGGAGCAGAGCGCACTTTACGCCTACAAACTGCTTTTTCAGATAGCTTCCGAAGAGCTTTTTTGAAAAAGCGTCAAAAAGGCATTGCCCTCTCTTGACAAGATGAATCTTTTTTCCTATAATTTCGCTCACGTTTACAAGATAAACGACCCGTTAGCTCAGCTGGTAGAGCAATTCCCTTTTAAGGAATGGGCCGTTGGTTCGAATCCAACACGGGTCACCATGAGATCACTGTTGATCGGATGCTGAAGCGTAGAGGTTTACGCTTTTACGCCATCTTTGGGTGCAGGTTTGCACACCAAATCGGCTTGCGAAGCTAAAAATGTCAAGCGGTTGACATTTTCTTGACGCTTCCTGGGTTCGAATCCGATACGGGTCACAAAAAGTGCTGTAAGGGTCCGACATGACCCCTTCATCTAGTGGCCAAGGATGCCATCTTTTCAAGGTGGACACAGAGGTTCAAATCCTCTAGGGGTCGCCAGTTTAAAACGGTCGCTTAGCTCAGTTGGTAGAGCGCCACCCTTACAAGGTGGATGCCAGTGGTTCGAGTCCACTAGCGACCACCATTTATCTTCACAATCCGGTGCGGTGGTAGTTCAGTTGGTTAGAATACCGCCCTGTCACGGCGGGGGTCGCGAGTTCGAGTCTCGTCCACCGCGCCATTTACCAAACAGCTCCGAAACAGATCAGTTTTACCGATAATCAACACTTTCTGCAAAATGTCACTTTTCTGTCATTCTTTTCTGTTTTTGAATATTTTTCACCTATTTTATCGTGTTAATTTTCTTTTATGTTTTTATCGGTTACAATTACAAAGCAACACCATCAAGGAGTAACACCATGATCGATAACGATATCGTAAAGATCGCCAACGAAACCAAAAAACTCAACGCTTTGGTCGTCGAGGACGAGAAAGAGGCTAACGAACTCATGCTCTCTACTTTCGGAAACTTCTTCAACTCCGTAGACTCGGCATCAAGCGGCGAAGAGGCACTTGAGATATATAAGCAAAAGAGGCCCGATGTCGTATTCATAGACATCATTCTGCCCGGTATGGACGGACTGGAGCTTGCAAGCAAGATCCGCGAAATCAAACCGGATCAGATCATTGTAATCATCTCGGCAAGCAACGATATGAACAAGATCTCCGAAGCCATCAAGATAGGCGTCGACAGCTTCATACAGAAGCCTATCGATTCCAGCAAGATCATAGATCTTCTGAAAAACATAAACAAGACTATCGCAAAACGAAAAAAGATAGAGACAAAGACATTCTCGATCACTCTGCCCATGGATCTTTACGACAGGGTACATGCAGACGCGAAAGTGGAGAGGATCTCTAAAAACGCTATGATCATCCGTGCCCTGAAGGCATTCTACGACATCAAGCCCTGAGTATGGGCAGTTCGACCCAAAATGATGCCCCGCGACTCGTGTTGCGGGCGCTTATTCTTCCGTGAAGTCTCTTTTCGACTATCATTTTAGACATATATAACCCCAGTCCGGTTCCGCGTGCCTGATACTTTGTCGTGAAGTAGGGTTCGAAAATCTTATGGATGATTCTCTCGTCTATCCCTCCCCCGTTGTCCCTAACGCTGATATTTACACTCTCGTTATATTTGACTTCGAGTTTGATAACAGGCTCTTTTACTTTCGCCTCCTTCAGGGCGTCTACCGCGTTGTAAATCAGGTTCAGTAGAACCTGTTTCAGATCGTTCGCACTCCCTTTTACGATAGCCTCCTGTTCGGGAAGCATTAGCTTGAGCCTGATTTTCTCATCTTCCAGCACGACCGAGACGAGCCGCACGGTATCCCTGACCGTTCTGCACACCTCGAATGCCCCCGGATGCTCATAATCGTTACCGCTCGATGCATACTTTCTAAAATCATCGATCGTATCGGAGAGATATTTCAGTGTATCGTGTATCTTCTTTTCGGCATGCACAATCGCCTCTTTCGATATATTTCCGACACGTGCCTTGAGCGACAGATCCTGCATTACAAGGGCGATGATATTCAGAGGCTGGCGCCACTGGTGAGCTATATTGTTTATCATCTCTCCCATCGAAGCCAGTTTGGACTGATGATAGAGCAGCTTGTCCTTCTCCCTGTTCTTTTTTACCTCCAGGGCTATACGCCGCTCCAGCGAAGCATTCAGTTCCGCAAGCTCCTTTGTCCTCTTCTCCACCTCTATTTCGAGATGCCGGTTGAGCTCGACTATCTCGTAGGTACTCGAGGTAACGAGTGTAGAGAGGGTCGAAAGAAGCTCGTCTTTGCTGTCGAGCTCGGGCTCCAGCCTTTTAAGCTTCAGCCTCGCACCTTCGCTTTCGGTCAGAGCGACTCTCGTCAATGTGAAGTTGTGGTATAGATTCCTGCCGTTTTTATGAGTAAACTCTCCGAATGTGATCATCCCGAAAATATCACTCGGATTTTGGAAAAGCTCGGCCGAACGTCTCAAAATATCCATATATCCGTTTTCATACGAAACGCATATATAGTACCATGCCGCCTGCGCGGGAAGGTTCCTGTAGACTTCCGGCATACTCTCGTAACGGCTCATCATACGCTTGTAGTGCCCGAACCCTATCTGAACTCTATCCCCGGTTTCAAACTCGCCTGTAAAGAGGCCTCTTTCGTCTTCAAGCTTCAAAAGGGCTCTTGCTACCGGACCGAACTCCGCCGACTTTCTGATGAGAGGGTGGGCCATCGTGATTTTATGAAATCTGTTTTCGCACATGGGTCCGAAATATTTGGAGTATATCTCCTCTATCTCCATACCGTCGAGCTCATACAGGTATCTTCCATCCGCCTTTGTGACATTGAACTCTTTTCCTATCGGAACCCAGTCGAAATAGTAGCTGCAGTTTATCTGCAAAGATTCACCGTGCATCAAAACGGCTACTATACCCTCCTCTTTGAAGACTCTGTTGTGCGAAAAGACCAAAAGATTCTCGTAGGGTTCGTAATCGGAGGCTATCCCTCCGAATATGGGGATGTGGGCCATATATCTGTTACAGCTCTTTATAAACTTCTCTATATCGAACTTTACGGCGTTTGTAAGAAGCAGTATACCCTTCGTATCATCTTTTGTTCTGGAGGCCAGTGAGTTTGCCAGAAGATCGTACTCCTCTTCCGAAAACCGGTCCACTCCACTTTCGAAGAGAGAAATGGTACTCTTTTCAAAGTGCGTGATCGAGAGGATCACAGACTCTTTTATCAGCTCGCCGCCGTAGAGCTGCGTGACGCTTGATGCACCCGCCACCACCGCATCTGGAAGATACTCTTTTATGCTCTCCCTCACCGTTTCGAGACCATCATCGTCCGTCATGCAGCTTACCTGTACAAGCAGCGGTCTTTTATCGGCGAGCCGGTTTGCTTTTACAAATTCGGCCCACTCGCTCCTGCTCTTAAAATTGAAACTCCACTGCCTCATTCCATACCTCTCGATTCCGTTTCAAGCGTAAAACTGAGCCGCCCGCCAACTCCTATCTGAGTCTGACCCTGACAGATTTTTCGTGTGCGGTGAGCCCCTCTGTTTTCGCAAGCAGCGCAC
>WGAW01000032.1 GCA_015494675.1 Hydrogenimonas sp.
CTTCTTGCCGAGCATAGTGCGGACGAACTTGCCGAATTGACGAAAAAGCCCATAACATACAAGACTTTCAGATTCGGAAAATATAAAGATGAAGATATCGTAGAGGTCGCAAAAAAGGATCCGGGCTATCTGGAGTGGATGCTGACGGAAAAAGAGGGTGTAGAGGGGCTCGACGAAGATTGGCGCCAGACACTGGAAAATGCGCTAAAAATTGCGGAAGAAGAGGCGGTCTGGCTCTTTCCGTTCGGAAAGTACAAGGGGCAGAGCATAGAGGAGATAGCATCGCACGATATAGGTTATCTTAGATGGAGTCTCGAAAACATGGACAAACTCTCAGACGGAATGAGAAGGGCGATATCGAAGGTTCTTGGTGATCTGTAGGCGGCGGTTCGAAAAGGCAATAAAAAATGCCGGATACCAAAAGGAATCCGGCGAAATGAAGCTTCCGCTTACTTAAGACCGTGGATATACTCTGCGAGAGCCTGGATATCGGCATCGCTGAGAGACTTAACCTGGCTCTTCATCATCATACCCATACCGTGGGCGTTTCTTTTGCCGGCTCTGTACTCCTTGAGATCCTCAACAAGCGTAGCGACATCCATACCGCCGATAACGGCAGACTTTCCGAGAGCTTTCTTCTCACCTTTTGCACCGTGGCATCCGGCACACTTCTTGTAGAGTGCGGCTCCGTCGGCCATTACGAGTGAAGCTGCTCCTGCGAGCATCAGTGCGAGTGTAACTTTTTTCATCTTGTCTCCTTCTTTTAAGATTGGTTTTTAGGTTTGCTTACTTAAGACCGTGGATATACTCGGCAAGAGCCTGGATATCGGCATCGCTGAGAGACTGAACCTGGCTCTTCATCATCATACCCATACCGTGGGCGTTTCTTTTGCCGGCTTTGTATTGCTTGAGGTCCTCAACAAGCGTAGCGACATCCATACCGCCGATAACGGCAGACTTTCCGAGAGCTTTCTTCTCACCTTTTGCACCGTGGCATCCGGCACATTTTTTAAACAGGGCGGCTCCGTCGGCCATTACGAGTGAAGCGGCTCCTGCGAGCATCAGTGCGAGTGTTGCTTTTTTCATCTTGTCTCCTTTACAAAAAGTTATAATTGGAAATTGTACCAGACTCGCTGTAAATTAGCAAGAGGGTACGTTTCCGCTGTCGTTTGCGTACTCGTACGCAAAGTCGTAAAGATCGTCGATATACTTCTTGAACTTGTCGCTGTGGAAGTATTTGTCGCCTTTGGGGCAGAGTTTGCCCATCTCGTCGGCGAACTTACCGCTCTCTTTTATCTCTTCCCACTCGTCCTGCGAGTGTTTGGCGGCAAATTTCGCTCCGTTGAAGCCGCACAGCTTCTTTACCTTCTTCTGATAGATCTTCTGACCTCTATCCACATCTGCGGATGCGGTGACGGCCGTCAGGCTCATCATGAAGAAGCCGGCTGCGAGCAGCGTAAGTAGCTTTCTCATCTAAAACCTCCTAGTTTTGATACCCACATTGTAAGAGACAATCGTGGAGTGATCGTGAAAAGGATTCTATCACAAACTATTCGATCTTGCCAAATACCTTATATTTCTCCCAGTAGATATCTATCGCCCTTCTGAGCTCTTCGTCCGAAAGCGTGGTCTTGGGCATGAGCCCGTAACGCGACACGATCTCTTCCGTAGCGAGTGAAGCCTTTCTTCTCGGGTGTTTGATGTAGTTTCTGAGTGCCTGCTTAACCCGCCTTTCACTGCTATATTTAAGTAGATAGTTAAAGAAGAATTTGTCCAGTGAAACCGGCAGATTTTCATGACATTTGACGCAGTTTCGTTCATAGATATTCATATCCGCCGCAAGCAGAGGCGATATCATGAGTAGAATCGTAACAGCTAAACGTCCCATTTTACGGTAACCTCCGATCCTCGCCCTTTTTGAGAGTCTATCTCTATCTTCAGACCGTACTCCTGTGCGATCATAGCCACGATGTTCAGCCCTATGCCGAAGCCTCCCGCACCGCTGTCGAACCTTTTGTAACGTTTGAACACCTCTCTTATCTGCCTCTCGTCCATGCCTATGCCGCTGTCTTTGACGACCAGCTCACCCGGGCGCACTTTTACGAATATATCGCCGCCTCTTCGGTTGTATTTTATCGCGTTGGAGAGGAGGTTGTCGACGAGGCGGGCCATCTTGTTCTCGTCGATATGTAGCTTTATTCCGGGCTGAATATCGGTTTCGATATCTATCTTTTTCGATTCGGCCAGTATCCTGAAGTAGTCGACCCTCTCCTGAGCCAGCCTGCTAAGATCGACATCGGCATCTTCTGATACGATCTTGTGGTTTAGTGCCAGATAGGTAAGATCCTGGTAGATCGTGCTGATCGTCCTGGCCCCTATCTCTATCCGTTTGATCTTTTTTGCCGTTTTGGGGTCTAGCTTCCGAGTATCTATCATCTCTATGTTGCTGAGTATGGCGCTTACCGGGGTGTTGAGCTCGTGGGTCGTATCTTTTATGAATCTGTCAAGCAGGTGTATGGCGTCTCTCATGGGTGAAAGAAAGAGGCGCATCAGCATGACCCCGGCCCCAAGGAAGATGACAAGCAGGAAACCGCCGTATATAAGAATGTTTTTCCATGCCCGGGTAAACCATTTTCCGTCGTCGTCTATCTCCACTACCGTATATTTGGTACCGAGGTAGTAGGAGTCGAGAACGTGTATATACTGTATGACTCCGTCGGTAGTGTAGATCACCTTTTCAAGCTGTACCCCTTCGGGGTGTTTGAGGGTGGAGAAGATCTGAACATGGTCGGCGTCGTAGATGGCGGACCTGTAGAGCGGGTTTCTGGGGTATGTTCTGTATCGGTCGAAATAGATATGGAGCAGTTTCAACCCGTCTATCAGCTCTTTGGAGTACTCTTCGAGCTCGAGCCTCTTTGTCTGGAGCATAAGGTCTTTTTGGAGCTTGAAGTAGATAGTCGAGCCCAATGTCAGTATCAACAGGACAAGGAACGAGTAGAGCGCGATGAAACGGACGAGGGTGATCCGCTCGCTACGGTTGATACCTGTAGCCGTAACGTTTGATACTGACAATTCTATCTTTTCCTATGATCTTTCTGAGATTTTTTATGTATGTCCGAAGAGAGGATTCGCTCGGTGTCTCGTCGTAGCTCCAGAGGTGTTCGTATATGGTGTCGTGCCCTATCACCTCGTCGGGCCTGCTCAAAAAGAGTTTCAGCAGCGCAAGCTCCTTGGGCTGCAGGGAGGCCGGCTCGCCGTTTACATACAGAGTGCCGCCTACCGAGTCGAAAGTGATGCCCGGAGCTATCTCGATCCCCGGATCCTTTTTGTGTGAAAATTTTCTTTTAAGAAGTGACTCCATCCGCAAAAGAAGCTCTTTGAGGGCGAAAGGCTTCCTTATATAGTCGTCGGCTCCGCTCTCGTAACCCTCTTCGAGACTCTCGAGCGTATCGAGGGAGGTTATGAATATGGCGGGCGTGTCCACACCGTTTGAACGGGCATACTTCAAAAGATCGAAACCGTTAGTCCCCGGTACGTTCACATCGAGCAGCAGCAGGTCGTAACGCTTTTCGTAGAGCTTCTCTTCCGCCTCTTCGCCGCTATACGCCGTCTCTACCTCGAATCCTTCCTCTTCGAGAAACTCTACGACGGTATCGCTGAGGTTTGTGTCGTCTTCGAGCAGGAAGACTCTATTTCTTTTCGACATCTGTCAACTCTTTCACCTTTTTTCTGTAGAGCCGCTTCTCTTTCGGAGTCATCGCAGGCTCCCTCTTTTTCAGTTCACGCAGGATAAGCGCGATATTTTTACCTCCCGGATGGAGCGAGGCTATCAGCTCCTCCGTGCTTCTTTCGGCATAGTCGATCGCCCATAGCAGTACCGAAGCAAGAAGCAGTACCGATAAAACCCTGAGCATCGCTTAGCCCGTATGTCTGGCCACGAGTTCGGCGATCCGGGCGGCGGGGAGGGCACCGCTTACCCGGTCTACCTCCACGCCCCCTTTGAATACGATGATGGTAGGGATTCCGCGTATTCCGAAAGGGGCCGCAAGCTGCTGGAACTGCTCGGTGTTTACTTTTGCAAACTGCGCTTTGAGCGGAAACCGATGCGCGGCCTCTTCGTATGCGGGCGCCATCATGCGGCACGGTCCGCACCAGGGCGCCCAGAAGTCAACAACTACGGGGATGTCGCTCTTTTGAATATGGATAGGGAAAGTTTCCGGGGTGAGTTCGACGGGGTGTGTGTCGAGCAGCGATCCGCGGCAGTGGCCGCAGACTGCTTTGTTGTAGTGCTCTTTGAGCGGTATTCTGTTCACTTTGTGGCAGTGCGGGCAGACAACATGTATATTCGCCATCTTCGCTCCTTTTCTTGCATCTGTTGAATCTGATCTTATTTTACCTCAATTTTTGGAGCACTTTTGTACAATAGGTATCAAAAAAGGGATAATCTTTGCAGTTTGAAACCTATCCGTTCGAGAAGCTGACCATGCTTCTTGAAGATATCACGCCGGCCGAAGAGTACGACCCTATAACCCTGACGATAGGCGAGCCTCAGTTCGATACGCCGAAGTTCATAAGCGATGCGCTCTGCACAAACTCCCCGCTGCTTAAAAAGTACCCCAAAACTGCGGGCGAGCCTGGGCTCAGGGAGGCGATGCGCGGCTTTGTGAAGAGGCGCTTTCATATAGAGCTAGACGATTCGCAGATAATTCCGACATTCGGAACGAGGGAGCTTCTTTTCAACTTTCCGCAGTTTCAGCTTGCAGATAAAAAAGAGCCTAAGATGGCCTTCACGAACCCGTTTTACCAGATATACGAGGGAGCGGCCGTAGCCTCGGGGGCGAAGGTGCTGTATCTGGACCTGCTCAAAGAGAACGGCTTTTTGCCGAAAGTCGACGAGAGCGAGCTTGCGGATTGCGACCTGGTGATTTTGAACTTTCCGAACAACCCTACCGCTTCAGTCATGGACAGAGAGAGTATGAAGGAGTGGGTGAGGCTGGCTCTGAAACACGACTTTGTCCTCCTGAACGACGAGTGTTACAGCGAGATATACACCTCTGCGCCGCCGGCGTCGATACTGCAGGCCTCCATAGAGGCCGACAACCCGGGTTTTAGAAACGTTCTGGCGATTAACTCGGTCTCCAAACGATCGAGCGCACCGGGGCTAAGAAGCGGTTTCATAGCCGGCGACGATGAGATTTTGAGGGGGTACATTCGCTACCGAACGTATGTGGGATGCGCCTCTCCGCTGCCGCTTCAGGCCGCCGCCGCCGCCGCATGGAGTGACGAGGAGCATGTGGCGGGCTTTCGCGAAAAGTATAGGGAAAACTTCGAGATCGCCAAGGAGATCCTCGGAATTGAGGTGCCCGAAGCCACCTTTTATATATGGCTCGAAGTGGGTGACGAGCTGGAGTTTACAAAGAGGCTCTATGAGCGCTACAACGTCAAAGTACTGCCCGGAAGCTTCTTGGGACGCGAAGGAGCGGGCCAGGGGTTCGTAAGAATAGCGCTGGTCGAAGAGGCTTCGAGGACGATAGAGGCTCTGAAGCGGATAAAAGCATCTCTCGAAGATATAAAGGCGTGACATCGGTCTCGAAATCTAAGATTTCGAAGCTTTAGGGGGTTGTAGGGGCTTTAGTCCCTGCCGGATTGCGGGCTTTGCCTCCGAGTCCGTAATCAATTTCGACGTTTTGTGCGCTAAACGTCGTCTCGAAATCTGAGATTTCGAAGCTTTAGGGGGTTGTAGGGACTTTAGTCCCTGCCGGATTGCGGGCTTTGCCCGGAATCCGTATAATTATAATGAAACAATTCAACAACAGGAACGAAAATGCAAAAGAGTGAATTCGAAGATCTGAAAAACAACCCGCAGTTCATGCTCGATCTGACCCAGAGGGAAGAGGCGGCCGTAAAAGCGAAGGATGTGGCCGGAATGTACGAGGTTCTCGACACAGCGGTAATGCTGGACCTGCCGGCAGAGAGGCTGAACCGAGTATATACCGAGATACTCCAGACGGTTTTCGACCGCCTCGCCGACAAGCTTGCTGCCGGATCCCTCTTCGACCTTTCGGACAGAAGCGATCTCTACACGGTCAGGGGGATATACGAGCACGGCATAGAGCGCTACAGCGAAAACGACTTCAAAGGGGCAAAAGAGATATTTCTCATCATCCACCACACCGCCGGCGACGAGACTCTGAGCGAAGCCATGATGCCCCATATAGCCGCCGCCGCTTCGAAGATACCCTTCGACGACTTCATAGATGAGCTGGTGGATGTGGAAAATCCGAACGAGAGCGAGAGATACGGCTTCTTTCTTACGAACTTCAAACCTTCGCTGGAGGGGTTTATGAAAGAGAAGGCCGGGGTTCTTGAAGAGGCGCTCAAAGAGCTGGAGACGCTAAAAAGGTGAGAATACATTTCATAGGTATCGGAGGCATAGGGATATCGGCCCTCGCAAAATTCATGGCCGGGGAGGGCCATGCGATAAGCGGGTCGGATCTGCGCCAGAGCGAAATTACCGACGAGCTGGCGCTCAAGTTCGGTGCGAAGATAACGATTCCCCACCACGGCGATGCCGTCGAAGGTGCCGATATGGTCATACACTCCGCAGCGGTAAGAAAGAACAACCCGGAGTATATCCGCGCAAAAGAGATGGGGGTGCCTCTCTATGCAAGGAAAGAGGCGCTGAAGTTCATTCTGCGGGACAAAAGGGTCTATGCGGTGGGCGGAGCACACGGCAAAAGCACAACTTCGGCGATGCTGGCTGAGCTTATGCCGCAGAGCAATGCAGTCATAGGGGCCATCTCGAAGACTTTCTGCTCCAACGTCCGTACATGCGATAGTGCGGAGGTGGTCTTCGAAGCGGACGAGAGCGATGCAAGTTTTCTCAACTGCAACCCGTACATGGCTGTAGTCACAAATGTCGAACCTGAGCATATGGAGTATTACGATTACGATCTCGAGCGCTTTCATGCGGCGTACGAAGAGTTTCTGCGCCTGGCAGAGATAAGAGTGGTAAACGGTGAAGATCCTTTTTTGTCGAAGCTCGAACTCGAAGCGGTCAGGCTCTACCCGAGTCGCCAGATAGGCGAGGTCGAGTACCGGCTCGTGGACGGTGAGCCGTTTACACGTTTCAGGCTGGACGGTATGGGCATGTTCGAAGTCTTCGGAATCGGGGAGCATATTGCACTGGACGCCTCTCTTGCGATACTGGCGGCGTCGAGCGCCGGCATCGACATAGAGGCGATAAGGGAGAATCTGAAAAAATACAGGGGAATAAAGAAGCGCTTCGACATAATAGAGAAGAGGCCCGGATTCGTCGTAATAGACGACTACGGTCACCACCCGACGGAGATAAGAGCGACGATGAGGGCGCTCGGAACGTATGCCGATATGCTCGGTTTTTCAAAAATCAGGGCTATCTGGCAGCCGCATAAATACAGCCGCACCATCGACAACCTGCAGGGGTTCGTCGACTCTTTCGAAGGTGTTGACGAACTGGTGATTCTGCCCATATGGGCCGCGGGCGAAGTGGAGATACCGATCGACCTGCGCGGAGCGTTCGGCGGTTACGATCCGATTATGGGGGAGCGCGTAGCGAGAGATGATGGGAGTGTAAAGATAGTCGACAGACACGGCGACACGATCAGAGCTTTCGACGACGGACTCGTAGTGGCGTTCGGAGCGGGCGACATCACCTACCAGATCAGGGGGCTGAAGTAGTGGAGCGGGTGCTTTCGGAAAAGAGATCGGATGAATCGGTAATCGTCAAGCAGCTCGATCTCGAAGAGTACGTAGGACGTTTAAGGGAACTATTCGCACGGCCCAAACCTATCTACATGGAGGGGGACAGAGATCTGCACTACAGGTTTGTGAAGGCTCTCGAAAACGTCGAGTTCAAGGCGCCGCCGAAGGTAGAAGTGCTCGACGACCTCTGGATGCGTCTGACAAAACATGGAGTGCCCGGGCTTAAGGAGATTTTCGAGGCGGTCAAGATAGTACGCTACTTCATCTACCTTAAAAGCCTCAAGATGGAGGGCGAGGTTGGAGAGTGGCTGGAGAGTATCGAGATTCCCGACGAAATAGCCGCAATCGAAGCGATGTTCGATGAGAGCGGAGATCTTCTTGAGAGTGTAGACGAGCGCCTTGCGTCGCTAAAAAGCGCCCTGAAGCAGAACAAAGAGGCGATAAGGCAGACCCTTGCGAGACTGCTCGGCAGCGCCAAACTGGCTCCGTATCTGGTCGACAGGCAGGTTCACTATATAAACGATGAAGAGGCTCTGCTTCTAAGAGGCGGTTTCAACCATGTCCTGAAGGGAACCATAATCGGTCGAACTTCGGCGGGCTATTTCTATGTGCTGCCCGAAGCGATCGACAAACTCAAAGAGAAGGAGTCGGGTATCGCCGGAAGGCTCGAGGAGCTCTATTATGAAATAGCGAAAAAGACGGGAGCCGTAATGGCCGGATGGGTGAAGTTTTTCCGCTTTATCGACCGCGCCTTCGACCGCTTCGACCACTACCGGGTGAGGGTCGAGATGGCCCGGATGGAGGATCTGGTCTTTATGCTGCCGGACCGCTCCGATTCGATAATATTGAAAGATTTCGTACACCCGGCGCTCTCTCATCCGAAGCCGGTGAGCATAGATTTCGACAAACCGGTGTTGATGATCACCGGTGTCAACGCCGGCGGTAAGACGATGCTTCTGAAGTCCATCCTCGCCTCCGCATGGCTGGCCAAGCATCTGCTTCCGATGAGGTGCGACCGCCATAGGAGCAGAATAGGGAGTTTCCGCCGGATCGAGGCGATAATAGAGGATCCGCAGAGTGTAAAGAACGACATATCGACCTTTGCCGGCCGTATGCGCCAGTTTTCACGTCTTTTCGGCCAGAACGACGTGCTTGTAGGAGTCGACGAGATAGAACTCGGAACCGACAGCGACGAAGCGGCCAGCCTCTTCAAGGTGATGATAGAGGAGCTGATAAAACGCAGGATCAAGATAGTGGTCACAACTCACCACAAACGGCTTGCGGCGATGATGGCGGGCGATGAGCGTGTAGAGCTGGCTGCGGCTCTCTACGACGAGAAGAACAGAGTGCCTACCTACACGTTTTTGCAAGGTATCATCGGAAAGAGCTACGCTTTCGAGACGGCCGAGAGGTACGGGGTGCCGAAAAATATAGTGAAGCTGGCGAAGGAAGAGTATGGAGAGGACAAAGAGAGGCTCAACGAGCTTATAGAGCGCTCGAGCACCCTGGAGAGGGAACTGCGCAAGAAGAGGGAGGAGCTGGAGCGAAAGATAGAGGAGCTCGAGCGGCAAAAAGAGCGATATAGAGAGCTGAACGACTCGATGGAGTCGGAGCTTTTGGCGAAGAAGCGCGAACTCGAAAAGATTTACGACGAGGCGGTTAGAGAGGCCAGGGAGGCTCTGAAACTCAAAGATGAGAGGGCGATCCACCGGCAGCTGAGCCGCGCGCACAAGAGTGTGCAGAGAGCGAAAATCGAGCCGAAAAAGAGGGTGGAGAGGTTCGAGGTCGGCGACAGGGTGAAGTACCGAAAGAGCAGAGGTGTGATCATCTCTATCAGGGGCAGGGAGGCGACGATAGAGGTGGATGGGATAAAACTGCGCGTTCCGGTAGCGGAGCTGAAGAGATCGGGCAACCCGCCGCCTTCGGTCTCGAAACCGAAGAGTACGGTGTCGCTCGAGCGGAGTGCGGCGACGGCCGGAGTGAAACTCGATCTTCACGGGCTTAGGGCCGAAGAGGCGGTCGATAGGCTCGACAGGTTCATCTCCGATGCCCTCCTTGCAGGCTTCGACGAGGTTCTGGTATATCACGGAATAGGCACGGGGAAGCTGGCCCATGCGGTAAGAACGTTTCTAAAAGGGCACCCGAGTGTGAAATCTTTTCATGACGCGCCGCAGCACATGGGTGGCTTCGGGGCGACGGTAGTAAAGCTTTGATTTTATTTTTCCGCCCGCTTTTAGTATAATCGATGCAAATAGTTCAAACGGAGATCGAGATGGAAAAGATACACAATCTGGTAATCATAGGTGCGGGTCCCGCCGGAATCGCCACGGCGGTGGAGAGCTACATACTCGGAATCCGCGATATCGTGCTTTTGGAGAAAGATCAGAACCACAACGCCACGATACGAAAATATTATAAAGAGAACAAGCGTGTCGACAAAGATTGGAAAGGCCAAAAGGTGGAGCTCGACGGCAACATCTACTTCGTCGACGGGACCAAAGAGAGCACTCTGGACTTTTTCGACGAGATCATAGCGCACCATTCGGTAGAGCTCCGTACGCATACCGAGGTTCAAAAGATCGTAAAAAACGGCGATATATTCGATGTGATGATACCGGGAGGAAGCGTAAAGGCGCGCTATGTGGTGGTGACTATAGGCCGCATGGGTAAGCCGAACAAGCCTGACTACAAGATACCCCCGTCGATCAAAAAGAGGGTCAACTACACTCTTGATGAGTGCGGTGAGGGGGAGAAGATACTGGTTGTGGGCGGCGGCGACTCGGCCGTGGAGTATGCGGTGGACCTGGCAGAGAAGAACGACGTGACGATCTGCTACAGGCGAGAAACCTTCAGACGCGCCAACCCCACCAATCAGAGCGCAATAGCGAACGCTATCGCCCACGGGGAGGTGAAGCCCTATCTCGGGGTGAATATAGAGGCCCTCGAAGATGACGGCGGGAGGGTCAGGGTGATCTTTGCCGAGAGGGAGCCCGAGACTTTCGACCGTGTAATATATGCGATAGGCGGGACGACGCCGAGTGCCTTTTTGCAGGGCTCCGGCATTCGTGTTGAAGAGGGCAGGCCGGTGCATGACGAAAACTATATGACGGATGTGCCCGGTCTATATGTGGCTGGAGACATAACACAGGAGTCCGGCGGCTCCATCGCCCTGGGGCTGAATCACGGGTACGCGATAGCCCGCCATATTATGGAAAGCATGAGAGGGCGTAAAGGGTGCAAAGAGCCGCTTACGGAGTGACGGGAGCGTAATGTTTGACAGATTGAGGGATGGTGCGCGGAGTATATGGGGCAAACTGATGCCGCAGGAGCAGATTCTGCACCTATTCTTGCGTGAGCATCTGCTCGAGATGCTCTGCAGAAAAGCTCCGATAACGATGAGCGCCGTTATGGTGCTGGCGACGGTGATTCTCGTGCTCTATCTCCCTTTCACAAACCCTTTTCTTATAGGCGGGTGGTATATCTGTGTAGCCGCCTTGAGCCTGCTGCGCCTGCTGAAGGTTCGAAAAGGTTGTCAGAGTATGCTGAAGCCACTCGACGAGGGTTACTCCTCTTTCCGCAAAGAGGCGTTTCTGATGGCGCTGCTGTGGGGCTTCGCGGCACTCTTCTTCTTTCCGCAGAGCGATACTATCTATCAGATGCTGCTGATATTTTTCATTCTTCTTCTCGCATCGGCGAGCGCCGTAAATCTCGCAATAGACAGGCCGGTAGCGGAGATATACGTATATCTTCTGCTGGTTCCCCTCTCTTTTAGGGTGTTTATGGAGGGCGATCTTTTACATATCGGTCTTTCGACCGCCATTCTGCTCTACGGGGCCCTGCTGCTCATGAGCATCAGGCAGATCGAATCCGTCATGCGTAAGGGGATGAGGCAGCATTCTGAGCTGACGCGCCTTCAAAACAGAATGAGAATGGTTCTGGAACAGACCCCGGCCGGAATATTCAGTTATGACAAAGAGTTGAAGATAGTCGATTGCAACCGCGCATTTACGGACCTGCTCGGTGTCACAAAAGAGCAGGTGATAGGTTTGGATCTAAACGGCATGAGAGATAGAAAACTGCTCGAGATCCTGAAAGAGGTTCTGCGCGAAAAGCGTACACTCAGGTATGAGGGCCCCTATACAAGCATGTTGAGCGGCAAGGAGATATGGGTAAGTGCCACAATAGCTCCGATGTTCGACTCGGATGGGAACCTCGAGGGGGCGATAGGTGCGGTCGAAGACAAGACGCAGGAGCACGAGGCGTTCGAAAAAGCGGAGTTTCTGGCCTACCACGACTCACTGACCTCCCTTCCGAATAGAAAGCTCCTTGGTGACAGGTTCGACTCCCAGATAGCGCAGGCCGGCAGAAAGGGGCACTACTCCGCACTCCTTTTTCTGGACCTGGA
>WGAW01000033.1 GCA_015494675.1 Hydrogenimonas sp.
AGAAAAGGGATAGAGTATTGAAGATAGTTCCCCGCAGATATATCCGCTACAAGGGTGTAAACTCTTTTTTTACGGGCCTTGTGGGAGGGGCGGTGTTTACGATCTACTCGGTGCTGAAGCCTTCGGTCTTCTCTCTTGGGGGCATAGCCCTTGCAGTCGGTATGCTGGCTGTCGCGAGATACTACGAAAAGATACTCAACATGCGCACGTTCTACAAGATATCCCTTCTTGTGGAGCTGGTCATGCTTGCGCTGGTGGTGTGGTACCTGGCGATGCCGTACGGCTACTCTACCGCCCTGTTGGTCTACGCCGGCTACCAGTTTACCTTTATGTTCGGATCGTACCTCGTAAGGGCAGAGACGATACTGCTGAACAGAAAAAAGATACTCTCATGGCTCGACATGGCGAAACAGGCCGGATACCTCGCCGGAATGCTTGTGTCATGGCTCTTTTACAAAAGCCTCGAGCTTTTTTGGCAGATAAAGGACCATAAAGAGCAGGTCTACGACCTCCACTGGCTGCTGCTCGTAACGGAGGTCTCAATCATCTTTCTGCTTGTCGGCTCTTTTGAGAAGGTCAGAAAAAGAGCACCCGCCAAATAAAAACGCCGGTCAGACTATGACAAACACCCCTTTCGGAACGGTGACACGTTCGGTTGCCTGTTTCAGCTACCCGTTTTGTGCTATCCATTTCATCTGGAGCCGATGGTGTAAAAAACAACTTTTTCACGGCAGTGCCTTCAAATTGCCGTTTATATCAAAAGTACATTTGCTTTTATTGGCATCTTGTGTGCTGAAAACTTCGCCGTTAAACTCTCCATTGAAACGTTCATAAGCAGTATGACGTTTTATGGTATTAAACTGTATTTTCATCAAATCACGATCTATATCTTGAAATCTATATTTTGTTAAAATATAACTATTGGTGTCGAGCAAGTAATAGAAACATGCCAAAGAATCATTGATATATTTTACTGTTTCATGCGCTTTTTTGGGATTTACAATAACTTTTTGAAACGCATAGGCATCTTGTAGCATAATTCCTCTTTCTGCTGGCTGCTCGTAGGTTTTGTATATCCACCGCTCCACATCGTCCCTAACCCCATTATGATTCACATCCACACCAAGCAGCGTAGCGTTATTGATCTCTGGATCTGGTTCGGGCGGCAGGCGATGGCCGCTTACCTCCCAGTAGATGTTGAGTTTCACTATGTTTGAGAGTGTGTTTCCGATCCAGGCCTGAATGGTGACATTGCCGTCTTTGAGAGCCGTGAGGGTATCGCCTTTGACGCTTACGGCATCTTTGGGCGTGATTATCCATGCAATGCCTTCGGTTAGGGTTTTTGCGGTGTTGTCTTTATATTTAGCCGTAAGTGTTACGGTGATGTTGTGGTCTCTGTTTAGAGAGGTTTGGGCAACGTGCAAGGTAAGAGATTTTATGGATACTCCATCTTCAGTAGAGGCGTTGTTCTCTATTGAGGTGTCGCCGCCGTCGTCTGTTGCGGGAGCGGTTAGATTTCCGTCGCTCCCATCTGTGTTTTCGTCTTCTACGGGCTCTATTACCACTTTTACATTCTGCTTTTGCGTAAAAAACCTGAATTTCGCTTCGAGCTCGAAGAGGGCCGTGTGTCTCTTTTGCACTACGGGCGCCGTAAATTCGAGGACCTTTCCTTCCGTATTGAACGAGATTCCCTCTGTGTCATCTACGCCTCTCCACAGATATTCGTCTGCCCCTTCTATCGCAATTACCCTGACCGACTCACCGCTATTTACTGTAAGTTCCGATCTATCAACCAACGGCGAGCTTTTCTCCGAACATCCTGTTGCCGCGACGAGCAGAAGCAAAAGAGCCGCCGATCTAAAAGCGCTCCATATCCTTTTCATATCTATTCTCTTTTTCTGTTTTTCTGTATTGTATGGGCTTTTTGCTTAAGCCGATATTTCGGACTCTGCGCCCGAATTGAAATCGAGTGTTCCTCCATAATAGAATTTGCGGTTCTATCAGATCGCACAAAATTTTTACACTCCCGACACAACAGCAATACCCTCCATACTCGGTATAAACCGAAAACCGGTTCGGCCGCTCTTTATAAAACTCTTTGTGGTAATATGGCTTTATGAATTTTATGCGCCTATTTTTACCGATACTCTTTTTGACCCTTCTCCTGTACGGGGGTGATGGGCACAGATATACGAACCATCTGATAGACGAGGACTCCCCATATCTTCAGCAGCATGCGCACAACCCGGTAGATTGGTACCCTTGGGGGGAGGAGGCGTTTGAGAAGGCCAAAAGGGAGCACAAACCTATACTCCTCTCCATAGGCTACAGCACCTGCCACTGGTGTCACGTAATGGAGAAGGAGTCTTTCGAAAACGAAGAGATAGCCGAGCTTATCAACCGCTGGTTCATTCCCGTAAAAGTCGACAGGGAGCGGATGCCGCATCTTGACAGGCACTTTCAGCGTATCTACTCCATTCTCAACAGAAGGGGAGGCGGATGGCCTCTCACCGTCTTTCTTACCGAAGATCTCAAGCCCTTTTTCGCCGCCACCTATATTCCGCCCGAAGACTCATACGGCGTAAAGGGTATGAAGAGCCTCATTCCCGCTCTCGGCAGACTCTACGCGTCGGACAAAGAGAGCGTTATGAAAAGGGCGGAGGCTATAGAGAAACTTTCACAGGAGTCCCAAAAGCTGCCCAGGCAGAGGCTGCATGGAGGCGACAAGCT
>WGAW01000034.1 GCA_015494675.1 Hydrogenimonas sp.
CTTGAATACGGGACGGTTGGCTTTTCCGGTGACGATTACGAGGTCGAAAACTTCGTCGGCCTTTTTCGCTACCTTTTCGTTGAGCGCGATATCGCTCTCGACCAGCCCCGGTGTCACTACCACTTTTCTTCCCGGATGCTGTGCCGCAAGTTCGAATGATGAGATCATCCCGTCGACATTGCCGTTGAAGCTGTCGTCTATGATGATCTTTCCTACGGCATCGATTCGCTGAAGACGATGCTCCACCGGTTCGAGCCCGGCCGCATACGCGGCACCCTCTTCATAAGGTATGCCGAGTTCGTTCGCCACATGCAGAGCGGCCGTCACGTTTACGGCATTGAAGGCGCCCAGAATCGGCAGGTGGACGTCGAACTCTCCCGAAGGGAGGTTCAGTCTGAAGTCCACACCGTCGAGTGTTGCTTTTACATTTTCTATCTCGTCTCCGAAAACCGTGACCTTGCTATCCGGTTTTACATTCGCGCTCTTATGCACCCATGCGTGTATGAGCCTCTTGCTCGAGAGTATCTCCATCTTTGTATCTCTGATGCGCTCGAGACTTTTGAAATACTCTATATGCTGGGGCCCTATAACACCCACGACCGCATAGTGCGGCTCTACGAACTCGGTGATTTCAGCTATGTCACCCGGCCCTCTCGCACCCATCTCCACTATGTAGACCTCGGTATCCGCAGGTAGAGATTCGTTTATGTCCCTCATGACGCCCCCGAGGGTATTTACACTTCTGGGTGTGGCGTATACACGCTTTTTGTGCCCTGCAATCTGAGCGATGAAGTTCTTTATGCTGGTCTTTCCGTAGCTTGCCGTGACGCCTACGACTATCAGGTCGGGCATGTTTTCGAGTTTTCTTTTCGCATGGAGCCTGTATCCGTGAAGAAGAACCTTCTCTATGGCCATAGATCCGGCAACCGCCACCACAAGCGGAAGGATGACACCGAAGTGGTCGCTGCCGCGTGCGAGCATAAGAAGGTCCTGAAAAACGGTAAGTGCCGCCAAAAGGGCGAAAAAGCGCTTGATTCGCCCGGTGATCACCAGCTTTTTGTCGAGCTTTTTGTGCCAGAGCCAGAGAGTCGGCAGATATGCGAAATAGAAGTAGATCCAGAAGTATATGCCGGTAAAGTAGTATGCAAAGAGCGGAATAAGGAAATAGATCAGGTGCCAGTGGTATTTGGTATGGTGCAGCACCACCCTCTCTATCTTGTAGCTGTACCACTGAAGATTGGTGGCGAGGTACCAGCCGAGCGCAAGTACCAGCAGTATGTGTGAAAATAGTTCGAACCAGATCATCTTACTATCCTGAAGTCGTTGAACGGGATGTCAAGCTCGATCTCACTGCACTCTACACTCTCAACCTGGGACAAGGGCGATCCTTTTTTTAAGATAGATTTGAATCTCTTCAGATCTTCGCTATCGAGGTCGGCTACCGCGACGACGCTTCCATCAAGAAGGTTCTTTACATATCCGCAGATACCGGCGGCCGACGCCGCATCGGCGACATGCTTTCTGTACCATACGCCCTGAACTACCCCTTTTACGATACACCTATACCGTTTCAAGAAACTCTCCTATCCTTCTTGCTACTTCATCTTTGCGCTTCAGGAAAAAGTAGTGATCCCCTTCAAAGAGCTGCAGCGTGGCGTTGGGCATGATCTTCGCGATCTCCCTTCCTGCCTCCAGAGGGGTCGCTCTGTCCTCTATTCCCCAGCATACGAGTGCGGGCGAGCTGCAGGCTTCGAAACTGCTTCTGAAGTTTTCGTCGACTACACGTTTGAAGGTTTCATACATATTCCGAGGCATACCCGCCGCATCCGCCGAGACGAAAAACTTTCTGAGTTCATCACCCCCGAACGGCTTCATGAGTTTAAAAAGCGCTATCTTCGCACGCACCTTCAGCGGTTTGGGCATCACAATTCCCGCACTCGAGAGCAGAACGAGGCGCTCTGGCTGCAGCAGAGTCGCCACCTTGCCTCCGAAAGAGTGGCCGACAACGGCGTATGGTGTCGTATCGACCGCGCCCAAAAAGGAGCTTACGATAGCGCTGTAGTCGTGCGTTGTCAGAACCGAATCGTTGCCGCTCTTTCCAAAACCGGGCAGGTCCAGGTATATATGGCGGAAATCTTCGAGACTCGAGGAGAAGGCCTGCGCCATAAGCTCCTTGTTGCTCCCCCAGCCGTGCAGAAAGAGTATGCTTCTCTCTCGACTCGGATTTACGATATCGTAAGAGAGCCCGAACCTCTCACCGTTGTAGAGAACCTGTTTTAGCGCCATGCTACTCTCTTCTCAATATTACGTTGTTTATGAAGTCGGAGAGGATACTCTCCTTCTCCTCTCTGAAGCGCCTCTTCATCTCCTCTCTCGGCAGCTTCTCTGTCCACTCGAAAAGGTCGGCATCTGGATGCTCCTCTTTGTATTTTAGGAACTCATCGAAATAGAAGTCGATTATTCCGGCGTCGGAGCTTCTGATGTGACCGTAGGGGATGAACTTGAGCTGGTCACACTCATTTAGCGGAACGTTCTCTTTCCAGTGTAGGTAGAGAGTGGCGGCGAGTCCGGTGCGGTCGGCCCCCGCCTTGCAGTGCATGAGCACCGGATATTCCGCCTCGTCGAACGCTTTCGCAATGCTCTCGAGGCGGTTTTTGTCGGGAAGGTCGCGCGAGTATATCTCTACATCTATCATCTTC
>WGAW01000035.1 GCA_015494675.1 Hydrogenimonas sp.
GCAGCAGAGAGCGTCGGGCGTTAAGAAAACGACACCTGCGTGTCGTTTTTAGGCTCAAGCGGGTTTTTGTGTCTGCACATGGTGCAGCCAAAAACCCCGGACTGCATGGACCGGGCCCGAAGTAGCGGGAGAGTGAGAGCTGACTCGGTAAAGAGACGAGCAACAGAGAGCGTCGGGCGTTAAGAAAACGACACCTTCGTGTCGTTTTTCTCGAAGAGAGTGCCAGGGCACAGGAGCGTTATGCGAGCTTGCGCTCACGCATACTTGCGTTTTCAACGCACCGGGAGCGGTTTTGCCCGTTGCAACCGTGCAACTGTCGATAGTGATCCCGCTTTGACGGAAAAACGGTCTCTTTTGCACAAAAGCAGTAGTTCATTTAAAGAAAATTTTGCTACCATAATACGATTCATTTTAAAAGGAGAATGCAATGGCAATTTTTGACGATGTAAAAGAGGTGGTTGTGGAGCAACTGAACGTCAGCCCCGACGAAGTGAAGATGGAGTCCAAATTCGTCGAAGATCTCGGTGCGGACAGCCTCGACGTTGTTGAACTGGTAATGGCCCTTGAAGAGAAATTCAATATAGAGATTCCCGATGACCAGGCGGAGAAGATACAGACGGTCGGTGACGCGGTGAAGTTCATCGAAGAGAATAAATAAACCCGGATTTTAGGGAAAGTTGTACGGGCCGGGCTTTCCGGCCTATCTATTTGACTGACGAGATGAAGGAGAGTATGTGAGACGGGTAGTCGTAACCGGACTTGGGATGATCAACGCGGTAGGGCATGATAAAGAGAGTTCTTTTAAAGCCATACTTGAGGGACAATGTGGCATTGAAAGAATTACTTTGTTCGACGCGCAGAAGCACAGCGTGCAGATAGCGGCGGAAGTGAAAGATTTCGATCCGACCGTCGTTATGGACCCAAAAGAGGTAAAGAAGGCGGACCGTTTCATCCAGCTCGGTATGAAGGCTGCCTATGAGGCTATGGAAGATGCGGGTATCGACGAGAGCGTAGAGCGCGGACGCTTCGGCATATCGTCCGCTTCCGGCATAGGCGGGCTGACCAATATCGAGCGAAACTCTGTCATATGCGATACACGGGGTCCGCGCCGAATCTCTCCCTTTTTCATCCCGTCGGCCCTGGTTAACATGCTGGGCGGCTTCGTCTCCATAGAACACGGACTCAAGGGGCCGAACCTCTCAAGTGTCACGGCTTGTGCGGCCGGAACCCACGCCATAAGCGAAGCGGCGAAGACGATCATGCTGGGCGGTGCCGACAGAATGCTGGTTGTAGGAGCCGAAGCCGCTATCTGCCCTGTAGGTATAGGCGGTTTTGCCGCAATGAAGGCCCTCTCCACACGAAACGACGAGCCGAAAAAGGCTTCGCGTCCGTTTGATGCCGACCGAGGCGGATTCGTGATGGGAGAGGGTGCCGGCTCTCTGGTGCTCGAAGAGTATGAAGCCGCGGTTGCCCGCGGTGCAAGAATATACGCGGAGTTGATAGGATTCGGAGAGAGCGGAGACGCAAACCATATAACCACTCCGGCGCCCGAGGGTGAAGGCGCTTACCGTGCGATGAGAGCGGCTCTTGAGATGGCCGGGAACCCGAAAGTGGACTACATAAACGCGCACGGGACCAGCACCAAATATAACGACTGGTACGAGACGATGGCGATAAAAAAGGCTTTCGGCGGCAAAGAGAACTGCCCGCCGGTAAGTTCCACGAAAGGGCAGACCGCACACTGTTTGGGTGCGGCCGGTGCAATCGAGGCTATAGTCTCCCTGCTTGCGATGCGAGACGGAGTTATCCCGCCTACGATAAATTACGAGACTCCGGATCCCGACTGCGACCTCGACTATGTTCCAAACAGTGCCAGAGAAGCCGACCTTGATGTCGTTATGAGCAACTCGTTCGGATTCGGCGGAACCAACGGCGTAGTAATCTTTAAAAAGGTCTAATGTGGCGACGTACCTTCCGTTCGAAGAGAAGCTCAAAGAGATAGAGAACGAGATAGCGGCGGCGAAGGTACGCGGCGATACGGATGCCATAATTATTCTCGAAAAGGATCTCGAAAAAGAGCTCTCCAAGATATACAAAAATCTCTCCGATTTTCAGAAGCTTCAGCTTGCACGACACCCCGACCGTCCATATGCCCTCGACTATATTCGCTATATTATGCGTGATGCGGTCGAGATTCACGGCGACAGGACTTTTCGCGACGATCCCGCGATAATATGCTACCTCGGCTACATAGGCGACGAAAAGTGCCTGGTGATCGGCGAACAGAAGGGGCGCGGAACGAAGAACAAACTGAAGAGAAATTTCGGCATGCCGAACCCTGAAGGGTACAGAAAGGCTCTGCGAACGGCAAAGATAGCCGAAAAGTTCGGGCTTCCGATTCTGATGCTCATAGACACCCCCGGTGCATACCCTGGTCTTGGGGCTGAAGAGCGGGGTCAGAGCGAAGCGATAGCCCGAAATCTTCTGGAGTTGAGCCGTCTCGACACTATAACCGTCTCGATAGTGATAGGAGAGGGAGGAAGCGGAGGAGCGCTGGCAATAGGGGTAGCAGACAGGCTTGCCATGATGCGCTATTCTATCTTCAGCGTTATATCACCGGAGGGGTGCGCCGCCATACTCTGGAACGATCCGTCCAAAGTGGAGCAGGCAACCAAAGCACTCAAGATCACTCCCGACGAGCTATTGAAGATGGAACTGATCGACGATATCATCGACGAGCCGATGATAGGGGCCCACCGCGACAAAGAGGGGGCGGCACAGGCGGTAAGAGACTACTTTCTCTCTCAGGTAGAGGATCTCAGGGGTCTGGATAGAGACGAACGTATGCGGCAGCGCTATGATAGGATGATGAGTTTCGGTGCTTTCGAGGAGAAGGGCGAAGAGGGGAGTTGATCCTCCCCGCTTCTTTATGAGTTGTATGCGCGGCCCATAGAGCGGCCGCGAAGAGTGTCAGAGGTTATGTTTTTTCTTGTATTCAAGAATCATTCTATAGGCTTCATCTTTTAGGCGAAGCTTCTCTTTTTTGAGCTTTTCGAGCTCCAGATCGTCCATATGCTGTCGTCCCTCTTCCACTTCGGTAACTGTTTTGTCCAGTTCGTTGTGGCGTTCGAATATCTTTGCGAAATGGGCGTTTTCAACCTTCAGTTTACTGATGATGTCGCGGTATTCGTGAAGCATTGTTCTACTCTCCTGTGAAATTTTTCTGATTATATTCAATTGTTGCTTATCAGGTCCTGTAGTCTGCGTTTATCTTGACGTATTCATATCCGAGATCACAGCCGTAAGCGGTGAAGGAACCGTCCGAGATGCCGAGATCGCAGTGGATCGAAAAGGAGTTTTTTTTCATAACCTCCGCCGCTTTCGCTTCGGTTTCGGCATCGAAGAGGATCTCCCCCTTTCGGTAGACCGTTACGTTTCCGAAAGTTATCGAAAGTGTTTTCGGATCGCATTCGACCCCGCTCGCACCGATCGTCGACGCTATGCGTCCCCAGTTAGGATCTTCGCCGTATAGTGCCGTTTTTACCAGAAGGGAGTTGCTCAGGGCTTTAGCGGCTACGGCGGCCTCTTCACGATTTGCGGCGCCCGTCACCTCGAAAGCTACACACTTGGAGGCTCCCTCCCCGTCCGCAACAATCTTGAGAGCCAGTTCGTGCATCACCTTTTCGAGAGCGAAAAGGAACGCTTCGCGATTGTAGATACCCGACTTTTGGTTGCATAGAAGCATAACCGTGTCGTTGGTCGAGGTGTCACCGTCTACACTGATGGCGTTGAACGTGGTCTGTGCGCACTCGCGTAGCAGCGCTCCCATCTCGTCTGCGGGTACGGCAGCGTCGGTCGTGATGAAACAGAGCATCGTAGCCAGAGCCGGGTTGATCATGCCGGCACCTTTTGCCATGGCGCCTATCCTGAAGCTGTCGCCGCTCTGCAGCTTTACTTCGAACGCCGCCTGCTTCTCGTAACTGTCTGTAGTCATTATGGCTTTCGCCGCCGCATCCGGAGACTTTACGGTCAGATCGAAAGATTCTATACCCTTCATGATCTTCTCTTTCGGAAGGCGCACCCCGATTACACCTGTCGAGCTCATCACAGGGTTGCTGATATTTCCAAAGCGGCTCTTCGCGTGTTCGAGTATCTCATATATATCTTCTACACCGGCTTTGCCGGTCATTGCATTGGCGTTTTTGGAGTTGATCAGTACAAAGTCGGTGGTATCCACACCCTCTTTTTTGAAGTGCTCAATAGGGGCTGCCTGAAATCTGTTTTCGGTAAAGAGAGCCTCCACGTTGCAGAGGGTGTCGGAGTGTATGAAAGCGAGATCTTTTTGCCCCTCGGGCTTCAGACCTGCGCTTATGCCGTCTGCAAAAAAACCGTCCGGCGCGCATATTCCGCCGTCAATCGATAGGGTGGTAAACATAAATTTGCTCCTGGTATATGTCGATGAAGCTGAAAATCTCTTTTATGGATTTGCGGTTGCAAAGAAGGCGGTCTGTAGCGGACAGGTCAAAGGCCGAACCTTTGACCAAGGCGGGCTTACGCTCCCTTTTTTTTCATCGTGCGGAGTGTGGAAGCCGCGACTTTTATCTTTTTGCGTGTACCGTCTTCGAGCGTGATTCGAACCGTACGAAGATTCGGCAGGAAACGTCTCTTTGTTTTGTTGTGCGCGTGACTGACGTTGTATCCGGTCATAGGGCCTTTGCCGGTTATCGAGCATTTTCTTGCCATTGTTTTGCCTTTTTAAAGAGTTAATAGTGAAAAAGTTGGCTAATTCTATAGAAACGAACCATAGAAAACGCTTAAATTAAGGAACAATTTATCATTCATGATATCCGGAATCTGCCGATTCTACTATTATGAAAATTTTTACGATAAAATTGTATCAAAACTGCTATAAGGCTACCCGAGTATGGTCACACCGCAACAGATTGGCGAATATCTAAAGAGCGTCCCCCCTCTGCCCGAAGCGATCGGCAGCGCGTTGAAGTATCTTGGAGAGGGCGATCTGGCCGCTGCCGCCAGAGCCGCTTCGGCCGATCCTGCACTGATCCATTACCTAAAACAGATCGTAAACAGCGCCGCATACGGTTTCAAGCGGGAGCTAAAAGATCCGATGCAGATATTTTCCGTGTTGGGCATACAGCGTGCGAAGCAGCTTCTCTACGCATATATGGTCAACTCCGTGGCGCCGGAGAAGTGGGGCTACTTTACGCTCGATAGGGATGATTTCGGGAGTTTTCAGCTCTCTTTTTTGAAGAGATGGGAGAGGATCGTATCGACTCTGAATATAGATGAGAAATATATGAGTGCGGCCGCGATAATGAGTGCGGGGCTGATCGTTGCGGATGCGATATTCGCGGACCACGCTTCCGACGTAGCCCTTATAAGAGAGAGCGGTGATTTCGATCTGGATACCATTCTCGAGCGTGTGAGCCGTCTCAGATTTGAGCAGTTGGTCGCAGCCATTGCCGAAAAGTGGGATGTGGAGAGCGATGTGATAAAACTCGTTTCACTCGCATTCGGTAAAGAGGAGTGCGAAGGGGAAGATATGTGTGAGGCTGCACGATTTTTGCATCTTCTTCTCTTTTACGAGCTCAGCCGCCCGGCGATGCTCAATGCGGGCGCCAACTCTTTCATCTCGTTCAATCCGGAGTTTTCTATGCCGGTGCTCGAGAGATTCGAAGAGATAACGGGGGTGGAATGAGACCTGTAGTCAAAAAGCAGAAGATAGCCCTCTTCACGCCGCAGGGCTTCCTCGACGGCGGCAGCGCCACCGGCCTCATAACGATGCAGGACATGGAGTTTACGAGGTCGACAGGTGTTCAGATGATCCTCGTTTCGATGAAGAAGGTTGTCTTCTTCAACAAAAACGGAATCACTATCCTGCTGGATACGATGATGAAACTGCAAAAAGAGATGAGGGCTACCATAGGTTTTTGCGACTACAACAGAAAGCAGTATGAGGCCTTTTTCAACCTTTTCGAAGGTGAAATACCTTTTAGCCTATTCAAGACGCTGGATGTGGCGATGCTCTTTGCCGGAGGAAAGAGTTCGAAAAAAGAGGGGGAAGAGAACGTACTCGTCTTCAATGAAGACTCGACCCAAAGAAGCATGCAGGCGATCGAGATATTCGATCGCGGCTACAATCCCGTCGTGGTGCAGACCCGTGACGAGTTCAATCTGCGTGCGCAGGAGAGCGACAAATTCGTAGAGAAGGTGGACAACACATATCTCGGTTTCATGGGGAGCAGGATTGCCGCGAAAACGAGAGGAAATTGCGTTATCTACTATCTGAAGGGTTTTCTAGACGGATCGGTTACGGAGCAGTTCGACGTTCTATACCATCAAAACTGCCTCAAAGTCGGTTTTCAGCTGTTTATGTTCGACGCAACGAGGGTGAGTTCGCTGAATATTCATGCCGCCAACTTCTTCTCCAGGCTCTCCACCGCGGGGGCCGAATACGGTGCGCTCATTGCGATAGTCGGTCTCGATATGGAGAAGACGCCGAAGGCTTTCGTCGAAGAGCTCGAAGATGCCGGAATAATGTTTTTCGAGACGGAGACCGACTTTTTTACAGACGAAATAGTCCAGTCGATGACCGGCGGCGGATCGAGTGTGAAGAAGGATAAAAGCAGACTCACCAAACCGGTGGTGGCGAGACTACCGGTATTTGTCGAGGCGGCCATGGGGACGCTGCAGATGATGACTAATATGGTTGCCATAAAAGGGGATATGAAGATACAGCCCTTTGTGGCTGCCGGCGAAGATCTGATGGCCAGTTCGGTCGCCTTTTACGGAGATATTGAGGGTATGGTGACTCTCGTGATGCCCAAAAAGCTGGTACAAAAGTCTTGTATGCTCCTGATAGGTGAAGAGAGCGACGACGATGAGGTTTTAAGCGATGCCCTGAGTGAGCTGGTGAATATCGTGGCGGGCAAGTCCAAAACGGCCCTGCAGGAGGCCGGGGTGAACATAAACATAACCCTTCCCCGAAGCTATACCTCCATCGACGATCTGAGCACTACACTCGACGGACTGCAGGGGGTTCAGGTCAATTTCAGTTTCGAACAATATCCTTTCACATTCTATTTGAGTCCGTAGCCTGTAGGAAATAGGAAATAGGAAATAGGAAATAGGATATAGGATATAGGATATAGGATATAGGATATAGGATATAGGATCGGTGTTGTCTGATCGGCCCTGTATGTCGTACACTTACGAGAAGGAGAAGATATGCTTGTAGCGCCGAGTATTCTTTCGGCAGATTTCGGCCACCTGGCACGAGATGTAGATGCGATCTGTGAGGGGGGGTGCGATCTGGTCCATGTAGATGTGATGGACGGACACTTCGTTCCAAACATGACGATAGGTCCCGTCGTGGTCGAAGCTGTGGCCAAAGCGGCGACGAAACCCCTCGATATACACCTGATGGTTGAGAACAACACCTTTTTCGTCGACCTTTTCGCCCCGCTTAAACCGGGCTACATCTCATTCCATATCGAGGAGGAGAAGCACCCGCACAGATTGATCCAGAAGATAAGGGGTCTCGGGATCTCCCCCTCTATCGTCCTCAACCCCCACACTCCGCCGCAGTGTATAGAGTTTTTGCTCGAAGATCTCGATATGGTTCTGCTAATGAGTGTAAATCCGGGATTCGGCGGGCAGAAGTTCATACCGAGCGTTCTGGAAAAAGCGCGTCGCCTGAAGGAGATGATCGAGAAGAGAAACCCCAAATGCATGATAGAGGTGGACGGCGGTGTCAACGACAGAAACGTCCATGAGCTCAAAGCGGCGGGTGTGGACGTAGTAGTGGCCGGAAGCTACATATTCAGGCACGAGAATATATCCCGTGCCATAGAGAGCCTGAAGGTATAGAAGAAAGGATCGAAAATAGCCCGCTATCGAGAGCTTAAAAACGAAAAGTATCCGGTGCCGAAGGTAAAGATCTGCGGGATCACCTCTCTCGAAGATGCCATGACGGCCGTAGAGGCCGGAGCGGATGCCCTCGGATTCGTCTTTTACGAAAAGTCGCCAAGGTATATCGGTGTGAAAGAGGCCCGCCTCATAACAGAATCGCTCCCCCCGTTCGTGGAGAGGGTCGGACTTTTCGTGAACAAAACGGCGCTCGAGACCGATCTGATCTGCGCCGAAAGCGGCATGAGCCTCGCCCAGATTCACTTTGATGTAGAGGAGGAGTATTTCGACTCCCTTCGCACAAAAGCGCTGCCGGTAGTCAGGGCCGCATCCGCTGAAGATGTACCGAAATTCGCACCCCGTTACAGACTGGTGGATGCGTTCTGCAAGAGCTACGGAGGGGTGGGAAAGCGTCTAAATCTCGAATGGTTCGAGGGGGTGGACTGTTCTAAAATCATTCTCGCCGGGGGTTTGACTCCGGAAAACGTGTACGAAGCTCTTCCATACGGCTTTTACGGTTACGATGTTAGCAGCGGAGTGGAGGAGGGAAAGGGAAAAAAAGATGCGGCGAAAGTACGTGCATTTGTGGAGGCCGTTAAAGGGGGGCGATGCGCCCGCTGATAGACAATATCGTGGCCGCCGTGAAAAAGAGGGGCGGAACGATGGATCTGGAGAGTTTCAGGGAGCTGATACAGAAGACGAGGGATTCGCTTTTCGAGAGCGTAGATACGCTGATGGAGCTTGTCGTCGCCTCCGGTGTTCCGATAGAGGTGGAGGGCGACAGAGTCGTTTTGAAGACCGCTTTCATGCCATGGCGCGAAGAGACTTACTGCGTAGTGGATGTGGAGACCAACGGAAGTAAACCGAACCGCTCTCAGATCATAGAGATAGGCGCACTGAAGTGGAGGAACGGGGAGGTCGTAGATAGGTTCGAATCTTTCGTTGAGTGCAGCTATCTTCCGTACCAGATTAGCGAGATAACCGGTATAAATCCCGAAGATCTCGAGGGTGCTCCCACTCTTCAGAAACTACTGCCCAAATTCAAGGAGTTTCTGGGCGATTCCGTATTCGTCGCGCACAACGCCACTTTCGACTACAACTTCGTCTCATCGTCGTTCGAGCGTTTCGGCCTCGGGGTTTTGGGAAACAGGAGGCTCTGCACAATAGATCTGGCCAGAAGGACCATAGAGGCCGAACGCTACGGGCTCGGCCATCTCAATATCGCGCTCGATATAAACACGCTCGTTCACCATCGGGCCTACGCCGATGCCGTGACGGCCGCCAAGGTTATGGAGATAGGCTTTAGAAACGTTCCTGATTCGGTCGTTACGGTGGAAGATCTGATAGACTTCACGAAGCTCCCCGTCAAAAAAGCGAGGGAGCTTGCCGCCCGTTAAGA
>WGAW01000036.1 GCA_015494675.1 Hydrogenimonas sp.
TCTACACCGTACCCTTCCCTGAAAGCCTGGGCAATGTACAGAAGCCTCTTTTCGTTCGGCCTTCTTATTTCACGTCTGAGCGTCTCTTCGTCACAAACGACCGGATCGAAACCGATTAGACCGGTCTCGAGTGAGCAGAGCGCTTTTTGTACAGACTCTTTGAAGGTACGACCTATCGCCATCACTTCGCCGACACTCTTCATGGAGGTGGTCAGGGTCGAGTCCGCCTGCGGAAACTTTTCGAAGGTGAAGCGAGGTATTTTCGTAACGATGTAGTCGATTACAGGTTCGAAACTGGCCGGTGTTCCGGTAATGTCGTTTTTGATCTCGTCGAGAGTGTAACCTACCGCCAGAAGAGTCGCAACTTTAGCTATCGGATAGCCTGTCGCCTTCGATGCCAGAGCCGAAGAGCGGCTCACCCTCGGGTTCATCTCTATCACTATCATCCTGCCGGTTTCGGGATTGACCGAAAACTGCACGTTGGAGCCGCCGGTATCGACACCGATTTCACGAAGAATTTTAAAGCTCGCGTCACGCATACGCTGGTACTCTTTGTCGGTTAGCGTCAACGCCGGAGCGACGGTGATGGAGTCGCCGGTATGGACACCCATCGGATCGAGGTTTTCTATCGAACAGACGATAATGCAGTTATCCGCCCGGTCACGAATGACCTCCATTTCATACTCTTTCCACCCGAGCAGGCTCTCTTCTATGAGAATCTCGCTTATCGGGCTGGCATCGAGTCCCGCCTTCGCCAGAGATTTGAACTCGTCGATATTGTATGCCACACCGCTGCCGCCGCCGGCAAGCGTATAGGATGCGCGGATGATGAGCGGAAAGCCTATCTCTTCGGCTGCGGCCGTCGCCTCCTCCATCGAATAGGCGTAGCGGCTCCTTGGAAGGTCCATCCCTATCTTTATCATCGCCTCTTTGAAGGCCTGGCGGTCTTCGCCCTTCTTTATCGCTTCAGGGTCGGCTCCCAGAAACTCCACCCCCTCGAGCATCCCTTTTTCGTGCATGCTCATGGCGACGTTCAGGGCCGTCTGGCCTCCCATCGTGGGGAGTATCGCATCGACACTCTCTTTTTCGATAATACGTGAGATGATCTCTTCGTTTATAGGCTCTATATAGGTGCGGTCGGCAAACTCCGGATCGGTCATTATCGTAGCGGGGTTGGAGTTTATCAGGACAACGCGATAACCGAGCTCTTTGAGCGTCTTTGCCGCTTGTGTACCCGAATAGTCGAACTCACAGGCCTGCCCTATCACGATCGGCCCCGACCCGATCAGGAGAATGGTCTCGATATCGTCTCGTTTTGGCATAAAGGAGCACTCCTTTGAGAAATTTTATAATTCTACTAAATCGGCTCTTACGAATCGCTTTCGGCGGCGGATTCGCCCACCGAAGTGACCCATACGAAATCTGGATGGAGCGTATCTCCGTAGAGCTCTATATAGGCGTTCTGGAACCCCTGCATCTTACGGGTCGAAACAACCCTTCCCACAGGTATCCCCGGCGGGAAAATATGGTCCAGTCCGCTCGTGGAGACCTCGTCGCCGGCTTTCAGCTTAAGCCACTGCGGTATATATTTTACCACCATCCCTCTCGCATCCATGCCGGTCGCTATTCCGGGTGCGCGCGCACCGCCTATATATACGGCGAACGTACAATCCGGATCACCCGCAAGGATCATAAGCGGCCGCCGGCTCTTTTCGACCACGATACCTACGGCATAACCGTCTCTTACGACACCGTAGTTTTTCGCAGGATCGAAGTTTTTGAAACCGTCGAGCCAGAGCTGCTGAAAGTTTCCTACCATCGCGTACCCCTGAGGCCTGACGATTTCGAACGTAGCGTTCGAATCCGACTCTATGTCCATCGCCTCTTTCAGCGAACGATATTTAGCCGCATCGCTTCTGCACAGAAGAAGTCTCTTTTGAAGCCGCTTCAGCTCTTTTTGCAGATTTTCTATCCTTTCGACCTGAAAAAGGTGCTCCTCCACCCTCTTCTCGACGCCGTGGGTAAGATCGAGGTATAGAGAGCGAAGTGTCGAAGTAAACGAGACAAAGAGAGTTCTGACCGAGGAGCTGTAGAGAGAGAAGAGTATCACTATCCCCAGCAGAACGAGCAGCGTAATCTTGCGGTTGAACCTATTCATACGAAAGCTGCTGGAGAAGATCTATCTCTTCCAGTACGCGTCCGGTTCCTTTAGCTACGGCCAAAAGCGGCTCTTCGGCCACATATACGGGCAGTTTCACTATATCGGAGAAGTATTTGTCGAGCATCCTTATCAGTGCGCCGCCGCCTGTGAGGACTATGCCGTTTTCGACTATGTCACCGGCGAGATCGGGAGGCGTGACCTCCAAAATATCCTTAAGCGCGTCGCCGATCTCACGCAACGGCTCTCTCATGGCCTCCCTGACATCCTCGCTCGTAAGCTCTATGGAGCTCAAAAGTCCGCTCACCTGGTCGCGACCGTTTACCACCATGGAGACCTCCTCGTCGAGAGGAAGCGCACTGCCGATCTCTATCTTTATCTCTTCGGCGACTCGATCCCCGATGAGAAGGTTGTATTTGCGTTTTACGTAGTCGGCTATAGCCTGGTCTATCTTGTCTCCGGCGGTACGTATCGATTTGCTTATGACCAGCCCTCCGAGTGAAACAACGCCGATCTCGGTGGTTCCGCCCCCTATGTCTACCACGAGGTTCCCGTGCGGCTCTTTTACGGGAAGTCCCGCCCCTATGGCGGCGGCCATGGGCTCCTCTATCAGGAAAACCTCCCTCGCGCCCGCATTGAGCGCCGATTCGCGAACGGCCTTGCGCTCGACCTGCGTAAGACCGAAAGGCACACAGACAATGATTCTGGGCCTTATGAAGGTTTTTCTATGGTGCGCCTTCTCTATAAAGTAACGTATCATCTTTTCGGTTATGTCGAAGTCGGCTATGACCCCGTCTTTCATCGGACGGACGGCCCTTATGTTTCCGGGCGTCTTCCCCACCATCTCTTTGGCCTCCTGGCCTACCGCAAGCACCTTTTCGCGACCGTATTTATCGGTCTGTATGGCCACCACGGACGGTTCGTTTATTATTATTCCGTTGCCTTTGACCAGAACAAGGGTGTTGGCCGTACCGAGATCTATCGACAGATCGTTGGAAAATACACCTATCAGCTTGTTTATGAACATTTACGCACTCTTTTTGCTTTTTTTGACGTAGAGCGGTTTGGCGCCGCCGTCTACCACATCTTCGGTTATCACTATCTCGTAGCCGGCATACTCCGGAAGGTCGAACATGATATCCACCATGATCTCCTCTATTATCGATCGCAAGCCTCTCGCACCTGTTTTCCGCTCGATCGCCTTCTGCGCTATCGCTTCCAGTGCCGCTTTTTCGAACGTAAGCTCCACATCGTCTATCGCGAAAAGCTTTTTGTACTGCTTTACCAGTGCGTTTTTGGGCTCGGTCAGTATGCGCACCATATCCTCTTTGGAGATCTCGTTGAGCACGGCCAGAACATGGAGCCTTCCTATCAGCTCAGGAATGAGACCGTAAGAGACGAGGTCGTCCACCTCCACCTCGCTCAGTATCGCTTCGCTGTCGCTTTTTGAGCGCTTCTCCTGGTCGAACCCCAGAACGTTTCCGCCGAGACGGCGCTTTATTATGTCCGACAGACCGTCGAACGCCCCACCGCATATAAAGAGGATATTGGAGGTATCTATCTGTATGAAGTCCTGATTGGGGTGTTTTCTTCCCCCTTTCGGCGGAATGTTCACAATGCTGCCTTCGATTATTTTAAGAAGCGCCTGCTGAACCCCTTCGCCGGATACATCCCGCGTAATGGAGCGGTTTTCGCTCATTCTGGAGATCTTGTCGACCTCGTCCACGAAGACGATTCCCTGTTCCGCCTTCTTGACGTCACCGTCGGCGGCCTGAAGCAGCCTCGTGAGTATGTTTTCCACATCCTCTCCGACATACCCGGCCTCCGTAAGACTCGTGGCGTCGGCGATCGCTATAGGAACGTCGAGAAACTTGGCGATAGACTGGGCCATCAGCGTCTTTCCGCTGCCGGTCGGACCTATGAGCAGAACGTTGGATTTCGATATCTCGGTATCGTCCTCATCCGCTCCCCGCTGCTTGAAGATCCTTTTGTAGTGGTTGTATACCGCGACGGCCAGCACCTTTTTCGCCCGCTCCTGACCTATGACATACTGGTCGAGGGCGGCTTTGAGCTCTTTGGGGGTCAGAAGCTCCCTATCTACCCTCTCCTCCTCCTCTTCGACCTCTCCGAAGAGTATCTTGTGGGCCGAAACTACACAGTTTTTACAGATATATACACCGTTTCCGGCCAGCAGAGGGTTCTCCGGGCTCTCTTTTACACCGCAAAAGCTGCAACTTCTATTTGTCATCTAATTTCCTCTCGTATGGAATGCCCCGTTTTGTTTCGAGCACAAAACGGCACAATGCTTTGACCTCTTCGCTTTCGGCACTCTCCAGAAGCCGCTCGGCACTCTCTTTGAGCGGCTTGCCTCTTTCGAATAGCTCCTTGTAGGCTACACGCAGTTCGTTCACGATTTCACGCGGCAAATTCCGCCTCAGACCCGTAAGGTTGAGCCCGCGAAGCACGGCGCGGTTGCCTTCGGCCAGACAGTAGGGCGGAACATCCTGGCTCAGGGCCGAAGCGCCGGCTATCATGGCCAAATCGCCGATCTTGACGAACTGGTGAATAGGCGTCATGCCGCCTACTACCACGCCGTTTCCTACCTCCACATGTCCGGCAAGGGTGGCCGCGTTCGCGAAGATACAGCGGTTGCCGATAATGCAGTCGTGGGCGACGTGAACATACCCCATCAAGAGGTTGTCGTCGCCTATCTTCGTAACTCCGCCGCCTCCTTCGGTACCCGGGTTTATAAGCGTAAACTCCCTGATCGTGTTGCGGTCTCCGATAATCAACTGCACATCTTCGCCGCGGTACTTCAGATCCTGGGGTATCGAACCCACTACCGCATGGGAGAATATGCGGCAATCTTCGCCGATCGTGGTCTCCCCCTCTATTCGCGCTCCCTGGCCTATAACGGTACGGTCGCCGATTTTGGCGCCGGATGAGACATAGGCAAAGGGACCGACCTCCACGCCTTCACCCAGAACGGCACCCTCTTCCACAACGGCAAGCGGTGAAACCTCAGCCATCACTTATCCACTATCATCGCTTTGAGCTCAGCTTCAGCGACCAGTTTGTCGTCTACGTACGCCTTTCCCTCCAGAACCCATATGGGCCCTTTCTGCTTTATGACGCCCAGCTTGTAGACCAGCCTGTCTCCGGGACGCACCGGGTTTCTGAACTTGCACTTGTCTATACTCATGAAATAGACCACTTTGTCCTGCACGCCGTTTTTGTCATCTTCTTCCATGCTTTCGAAGGCGAGTATACCGCCGGCCTGGGCCATCCCCTCTATGATCATAACCCCCGGGTATATCGGGTGGCCCGGAAAGTGCCCTTCGAAAACCGGTTCGCTTATCGAGACGTTTTTGTACGCCTCTATCGCCTTACCCTCATCGCACGAAACGACGCGATCGACCAGCAAAAAAGGGTATCTGTGGGGAAGAATTTTCTGAATCTGTACAACATCCATCATGAGAAAACAGTCCTTGGATTTAAAATTCTCTTATTTTATCACAATACGACTAATTTTTCTCTGACATCGGGATATGTCTCCGATTCCAAAAAGATCTCCAAATTGCCTTCCGGAACATCCTGCAGCACGATAAGAGGCGAAAGATCCCATCGCTCCATTCCGAGACTCTCACGAACCTCCATATCGGTCTCGAGCGGCGGAGGCGCGAAAACAAGCTCCTTTATGCCGGCGTAGCCGCGGCCCGACAGCCTGTTGTAGTGTTCGAGCGTAATGAAGCGTATCTCTTCGCGGTTGAACCAACCTACGCCCTCCCGTACGAAATCTACACGCCCCTTGGTGTAGCGCCTCTTCATCGTGGAGTACGGAGTGATGTAGCTGGGCAAAATCCTCTTTTTCTCTTTGACCCAGCCGAAACGCAGACGGTAATTGAGGAATTTCTGCCTGAATATCCTGTAGTCTCTACCCTCCTCTTCGAGTTCCACCCTTCTTTCGTAGATCTTGAGCCGCTCCTCTATAGACCCCGGCAGCACGTTTCCGCCTACGGGCGAGTAGAGCTCGTCCGCAGGCATCCGCTGCTCCTTCCTCTGCCGTATCAGTCCGTAGAGACATCCGCAGTAGTCCTGGCGGTAGAGCCTCTCCTCTTTACTTATGCGTTGCTGTAGCTGGGTACCGCCGCCGCTGCGGTAGTCGACATAGACGAACTCCACACCATACTCTTCGGCGAATCTCTTCCCTGTTCTGATGAGCTGCTCCTGCGACTTTTTCGGGCTTACAAGCAGCGTGGTGGTCATTCTCCTCTCTCCGAGCTCCCGGGCCTTTTTTGCGCTCACCTCAAAACGCCTGTCGAAACAGATTTCACACCTTGCGCCCTTTTCCGGCTCGTTTTCGTAGCCATCTACCGCCTTCAGCCACGCCTCGTAGTCGTAAGGCCCCTCTATCAGATCCACTCCAAGCTTCCTGCAGCTTCTCTCTACATCCAGAAGCCTTAGCCTGTACTCGCTGTAGGGGTGGATGTTGGGGTCGTAGAAGAAGCCGGTAAGCTGCTCGTGCGGGAAATCCTCCCTGAGTCTCTGCAGAAAGAAGTGGCTGTCGACGCTGCAGCAGATGTGTACCAGCATCTACCTCTGTTTCTCCGTTTTTTCGATATTTCCGGTCGCATACTTGGCGAACTCTCTTACCGCCGCATCCATCTTTTTCTGCAGTGCCTGCGAACAGTCGTACCCCACACCGTGACGCCACATCAGATATGCTTTGGTATTGAAAACGGCATGCACCATTCCCCGCTCGTCTTCATATATCAGAATCTTTTGCGGCAGATCCAGACCGAGTGTCCGAGAACACCGCATCAGCGGCGTGCCGATTTTGGGGTTACCGAAAATCACCAACTTTGTCGGTCCCAGCTTCATGCCTACACTTGCGGCACCTTCGCTATGGTCGATCACTTTAAATAGAGTGACACCGTTTTCTCTCAAAACCTCCACAAGTCTTTTGGTGGTCTCTTCGACACCGTATCTGCTGAGATACTCGCCCATTCCGTTTTCCGCGGCGAAAACGTATGCGCCCAACAGCAGTAAAAAAACAAGCTTTTTCAACTCTCCTCCTCCAGATCTTTGAGCCACTCCGCCGCTTCGGCGTCGCTTGGCATCCTCCAGTCGCCGCGCGGGCTGAGTGCGATCGTTCCTATCTTCGGACCGTCCGGCATACAGCTTCTTTTGTACTGCTGCGAAAAGAAGCGCCGCAAAAAGAGCTTCAGATACTTTTCGATCTCCTCTTTTGTATATTCGTTCCCGAATGCGTTCTGCGCCAGAAAGAGAATCTTGCGTGCGGAGGCGCCGCTCTTTACCAGATGGTAGAGGAAGAAGTCGTGAAGCTCGTAAGGCCCGAGAAGGTCCTCCGTCTTCTGAGAAATCTCACCTCCGCTCGGCGGCAGGAGCTCCGGGCTCACCGGAGTCGCCAGGATATCGGCAAGAATATCCGAAATTTGCGGGTAGCGCTCGGCCGCCCACTCCACCAGATAGCGGATCAGCGTTTTGGGTATTCCGGCGTTGATTGCGTACATCGACATATGGTCGCCGTTGTATGTACTCCAGCCGAGCGCAGATTCGCTCATGTCGCCGGTTCCTATGACTATCCCGCCGATCTTGTTGGCAAGATCCATCAGAATCTGCGTCCGCTCCCTCGCCTGCACGTTCTCGTATACAGTGGTATGCTCCGAAGGGTCGTGGCCTATCTGCCTGAAGTGTTCGAGGCAGGCTTCGGTTATATCTATGCTCCTGAAGCCTACCCCGAGAGCTTCGCAGAGCCTTTTCGCATTTTCGAGCGTGCGCCCGGTGGTTCCGAAGCCGGGCATCGTTACGCATTCGATATCTTTCGGATCGCGCCCGGACGACTCGTATGCGCGATAGACGGCCAGAAGCGCAAGTGTGGAGTCTAGCCCCCCTGAGACCCCTATGACGCACCTGGCCGCGCCTATGTGTGTGAGCCTCTTGTTCAGGGCGGCACCCTGAATGGAGAAGATCTCTTCGCACCTTTTCGACCGTTCGCTCTTTTTGGATGGTACGAAGGGGTGCGGGTCTATGCGGCGGTTGAGCTGCTCTATTTTGGGGGTCTCGAAGAGCTTTATGCGTCTGAAGCTCCTGATCTCGCCGTCCGCGAAACTCCCCTCGGCCGCCCTGAAGCTTTTGAGGCGCTGCAAATCGACATCGGCGAAGATGATCTGTGACTCGTCGAGGAAGCGCTCTCCCCTCTCCAGAACGGCACCGTTTTCGGCTATCATGCAGTCTCCGCCGAAAACGACGTCGGTAGTAGACTCCCCTACACCGCAGGAGGCGTAGACATAGGCGGCCATACAGCGCGCGCTCTGTGTAGCCACGAGCGAGCTTCTATATTCGCTCTTCGCGACTATCTCGTCACTGGCGGAGAGGTTGAAAAGTACCGTCGCACCGGCTAGAGCCTGATACGAGCTGGGCGGAACAACGCTCCAGAGATCTTCGCAGACCTCGATGCCGAAAACGAGGCCCTCGTTCCCTTCGAAAAGAAGGTCTGTGCCGAAAGGAACTTCATCGCCGAAAATCGATATGCTCTCGCCTCCTATATCCTTCCCCGAGACAAACCACCTCTTCTCGTAGTACTCCTTGTGTTCGGGCACGAAACTTTTGGGCACCGCTCCAAGGATTTTTCCCTCCTGAATAACCACGGCGCAGTTGTAGAGCCTGCCTTTGTGCCAGAGCGGGGCTCCCGTAATAGCGACGCAGGAGGATATGGTAGAGGCCTCTACCATATCCTTCAGACCGCTGAGCACCGCTTTGTGCAGCGTATCCTGATAAAAAAGGTCTCCGCAACTGTAGCTCGAAACCGAGAGCTCCGGAAAGAGAACGACCGCAGCGTTCTGCTGCGACGCGATTTTCCACAGCTCGAGCATTCGGGCAACATTGAAGCCTACGTTTGCGACTCTCACTTTCGGTACCGCCGCCGCTATTCGAACGAATCCATGCATTAATCGATCTTTCATCTTTATTTATGCGTTTTTACGGGCAAAGCCCGTAAAAACGGCAGGGCCTGGCCGGCCCTACAACCCCCTGAAGCTTCGAAATCGCAGATTTCGAGACGACGTTCCGAATACGAAACGTCGGGTTACAACAACCGACGTATCTACTGGCAAAGCCCGTAAAAACGGAATATATCGGCGCCCATGCAGCCCTGTAATTGCTATAAAAGAGTCCTTTAAAGCGATTCCAAATTTTCTCGCGGGCTTTATGATGATTACCGCTGTTATTTTACCACATCGGCCATCTCAAACCGCTTGACGATCGGCTATCTTTTTTAACCGATGTAACGCAAATTAAGCGGCAAGCGGCTCTACACCCGACGAGTCTGCCAAATTTTCGATTTCGGGACGATTTCACGCCTGTCGCTCAATATCGGTTTTCAATCTACTTTTAGCAAAAGCATAATAGAATAGCTTCAGTTTGCATAGAGTCGGCAATATCAGTTAACAGTTACGGGAAAAATATGCCTCAGAGACTTTTCGGCCTTTTGGTTGCAGCTTCTTCTTTGCTTTTTTGCGCAACATCCTATGCGAAAAACTCACGAACCTCCGCCGACAACGATCTGCTCAGGGTTTTAAAGGAGGCTGCGGCAATCGCGTCCGAGCACCGCCTCAACGTGGACGACACTCCCGAGTTCGTTACAGTATGGCGACGGCAGGAACTTCGGGTGCTGGGTGCAAAGGATCTTTTCGAAGCATTGTCAATCGTGCCGGGAATCCAGACTTCCATTATGCAAAACGGAATCAAAAAGGTCGTAATGAGGGGTTACAACAATCCCGACAATATCACATTCGACAGATTCAAACTGATAATAGACGGTCATATAGTACAGACGGCCCTATTTCAGAATACAAGCTACTACCTAAACTACCCGATAGAGCTGATAGACCGAATAGAGGTGGTTTTGGGGCCCGCTTCCGCTCTTGTAACTTCGGGGGCGCTAACCGGAGTGATAAAAGTGATCACAAGACTCGGGAAAGATCACGAAGGCGCCCTCTTCGTACGTATCGGAAGTTATGACGAGATTATGGGAGGAGTCTGTAAAACATACCCTATCGATGACGGAGGTGATCTCGGTCTGGAGTATTACTACAGGGTGCACGAGAGGAGTCTGGAGGCAAGCGACTACATTCTTGAAAATAGTTCGCCGGCAATCTCCGGTAGCAGCGAGTGGCTCAGAGACCGCTCTTTCGCTCTCCGATACCGAAGAGGCAAGTTTCAACTCTCGGCCCGTACAAAGAGGGAGGTCCACGGCAACTACTTCGGATGGGAAGAACACCTCGAAATGAGCGACGAACCGTCCATGGCCAACAGCTACCTATATCTGCAGGGGATGTACGACAGCGACATAGGAGCGAAAGAGAGGCTCCATCTTCAGCTCGACTACAGCCACTACGGATTCGACGCCGCCGCACAGAACTACATCGAGGCCCCCGGTAGAGCGATACCCTATGAGTTCGCACTCTATCTGAGCGAAGAGACATGGCAGTTGGATACGCATTTGGCTACCGAACGCTTCGAAAACCACTCTCTAAAAGCCGGTCTATACGCCTCTACAACAAAGCTTATAGGAGACAGATTCAAGATAATCTACCCGAACGGCTCCGTATTCGATACAAAACTGCTCCACTCGGGCCTCAAGAGAGAGATCTCATCACTCTATCTCAACGATATAGTCACACTGACCGGTACTTCGGATATCCATCTCGGTATCAGGTACGACTATATGAGCGATATGAAAAAGGGGTATTTCAGCGCGAATACATCTTTTCTATACCGTTTTAAAGAGGGTGCGAGCATAAAGATCGGATACGGACACGCTTTTAGAACACCGTCATGGGTGGAGCTCTACTCATATCCGAATCCCGGAATCCGAGTGGGTGATGCGGATCTGGAGGCGGAAGAGTCCGATATGATCGAAGCCTCACTGATATACAGACCCTCTTTGAGTACCAGGCTTCTTGTAAATCTGTATAGAAGCAGAATCAGAAACCTTCTGGATATCTTCGAGAATCCCAGGAGCGATCCGGATGCACCGGGATACGCGAACCTCCCCTCGCGCTTCAGCCACGGTTTCGAACTGGAGTACCGCCTGAAACCGATACCCGGCCACACGCTGGGAGCCGCATACTCATACAACAGCACGAACTATACGACCGAATACGGCACAAGCCAGCCTATGCCGGGAGTGGCCCGTAAAAAGGGCTACCTTTACTATATTCTCGGTCTCGACGCGTCATCTACCCTGTCCGCATACCTCCGCTATATGGGGCCAAGAATCGTAAACCGCGACACAAACAGAGAAGATGTCCCATCATATACGACACTCGATCTGACATACTCTTTCAGTGCCGCCGAGGGCGCCAAACTCTTTGTGGGTGTAAAGAACCTGTTCGACGAATATGTAGCCGACACCAGTTATTACGGCCGCCATGACGGTATCGTCAGACCGGGACGAAGATGGTTTGTAACTTTCGAGTATCCGCTATGATGAGACTGACTCTTTTGCTCTCTCTGCTGTGCGGCAGCCTGCAGGCATACATATATAACGATTCTCTACTACTTATCTATGCCAAGATAGTCCCGCGTATAATGATGCTGGACCACACTCAAAGAGGAGATATGCAAAAGAGGAGACTATGCATTCTATACGAAAAAGGTGACGCTCCGGTCGCCGAAAAGCTCAGGAATCTAATGTATGAAAATCTCCCTTCCCGGGCAAGAAAAAATTTTATAGCCGATACCGTCTCTTACAGGGAGGCGGAGAGTGAAAAGTGTATCGGCTCCACCGCTCTCATGCTTCTGGATGCCGGTGCTGAAAAGATTGACAAGATACTGAGTCGGGCGGAAAGAAAACGGCTGCTGACGTTTAGCTACAGTAACTCTCTTCTAAAAAAAGGGGCTGCGGTTTCGCTGCTGGTAGGCAAAGAGGTATATCCGGTAATCAATATAGAGGCGGTAAAAAGATCGGCCCTCAAACTCGACGTGGCACTATTTCAGATAGCGAGAATCTATGACGGGAGCAAAATAAGATGAGCCGCTCGCTTTCACTCTCGACCAAAATCATAGTTGCGGTTACACTCTTCTTCTTCGCGGCTCTCGGTACGATAACCTACTTCAACTACACATCCATGCAGAACTTCGCCAAAAAGAGCGAAGAGGAGAAGAGCGAACAGCTCCTGAACTCGATAGAGCCGATCATATCGATAAACATGTTCCTCGGTATGGACGCCCCCATGCGCGACTACCTGAACAAGATAGTAAAGACCACACCGATGATTTTGAAACTTGTCGTAAAAGAGAGTGGCGGCAAGGTGCACTTCTCTTACATATCGCCGAGATACAGAACTCAAAACATCACTCCGATAGAGCTGAAACAGACCATTCGGGACAAAATCATGTCCAAGCCGATCGGGGAGATAGAGTTGGCCTACTCCAACGCCAAATACTCCGAAATCGTAAACCGTTACAAACACTTCAGTTTTCAGCTTCTGCTTGCTGCACTCGCACTCGTGCTGCTTCTGATAATTTTGCTCAAAAAGGCCCTCACTCCGCTAAAAGAGCTGGCACAAGAACTTAAAAGCTACGATCCGGTTAAGTCCAACTTCTCCAAAAAGAGGATCGAAGGAGAGGGGGAGATCTGCATTATTCAAAATGCGGTAGTGGATATGGTCGAAAAGATTCAGGGCTATACCGACAGACTCTTCAAACTGAACATGGAACTGGAGAAAAAGGTAAAAGAGAGAACCGAAACCGTAGAGAACACAAACCGCCGGCTCAGAAGAGAGATCGAGGAGCGCAAAAAAGCCGAAGAGGCTCTGAAGTATGCAAACAGGATGCTCGAAAAGCTCTCCACGACAGACAGCCTTACGGGTCTGTACAACCGCCGCATTTTTGAGCAGAACTTCAACAGGTTCTGGAAGATAGCGGCGAGAGAGAGGCGCCCGATATCGGTAATTTTGTGCGATATAGACCACTTCAAAAAGATAAACGATACCTACGGACACCAGGCCGGAGACGCCTGTCTCAGGGAGTTTGCGGAAATTCTGCTAAAGTGCGTAAGCCGCCCTATGGACATGGTCGCCAGATACGGAGGAGAGGAGTTCATATTTCTGCTCCCGGATACACCGCTGCCCGGTGCCGTGACGATCGCAAACGAGATTCAGCTTCTGCTACGCAAGCGGAACGAAGAGCGTAAAACGAAAATCAAAATGACGACAAGCATAGGCATCAGCAGCATCGTTCCCGGCAACCTGGACGAGAGCCGTCACCTGATACAGGAGGCCGACAGAGCCCTTTACGATGCGAAGAGAAGCGGCAGAAACCGCATAGTGATAAACCCTGTTTAAGCTCTACTTTTCACGCTTCGGCACGATTTCGATCGTCTCGATCGTATCGTTCTGATCGATCGAATCGAGAACCAGCATACTGTCGGCGTCATCATCCTCTATTCCGCCGAATACCGTATGTACACCGTCAAGGTGCGGACAGGGCACGAAGCATATAAAAAACTGGCTGCCGCCGGTATCTTTTCCTGCATGCGCCATGGAGATGCTACCTTTTACATGTTTGTGGAGGTTTTTGTCGGTCTCGCAGGCGATAGCCCAGTCGGGTCCGCCGGTACCGACTCTGGCCGGGTTTCCTCCGGGTCCGCTGTGTGGGCATCCGCCCTGTGCCATAAAGCCCTTTATCACACGGTGGAACTTCAGGTTGTCGTAAAAGCCCTGCTGCGCCAGTGTCGCGAAGTTTGCTACCGTGTTTGGCACCTCATCGCCGTAGAGCTTCAGCCAGATATCACCTTTGTTCGTCTTTATCTTTGCATACCGAAACCGCTCCATCGTCTCTTGGTCGTAGTCGTAGGTTTTCAATCTTTTACCGAACATAATCATCCTTTTACCGTCTTATCGTTTTTCTGAGCTTATGCAAAATCTTCAGAAGGCGACATAAGAAGTTTTTGCAAAAGGTCAGTCATTCCAATCGCGGCGGCGATTATAGCACGTCACGGGAATTTTACCTAATCCTGATAATTCTGATCCTTAGCAGAAGAGCGAAGCGGTTAATCCGCAGGAGCACCCTTTTGTACAGAGGCAGGTTGGCCGCTTCGAGCTGGCAGAAGAGTTCGTTCAGACCTTCACGTTCACTTTGAGTCAGATTGCTCATCCAAAGCCTTTATCTTGTGTACTACACGAATTATCTCGTCATCATCCAGTTCACCGAGCATCTGCATCAGGGCACGCGCCGCTATAGGCTGCGCTTTGCCCGTACGCCAATCCTGGTATGTCCGCATCGAAATACCGAGCTCTTCGGCCATCACCTTTTGCGAAATCTTCCGGCCGTGGTTTTTTGCTTCCAGTGCGTTGTGGACAATGTTGAAAATATCGCTGACTTTCATCACAAAATTATACTTTCGGAAGCTGTAATACACATTAAAATTCCTGTTTTTTCCATATTATTTCTATATTTAAGTATTTTTTTACCGTTTTATATAGTATTTTCTCTCTGTAAAGCAAATTTTATTCCTATTTTATACATTTTTCCGTGTATCGATTCTCTATATCGGCTCTTCGCTATAATTTTCTTCAGATAAAAGGAGACCTATGAAAAGAGTGGTCATAGCAGGCGGAGGATACGCGGGGCTTAGAGCAGTAGAGAAGCTTACGGACTCGGAGGATATAGAGCCGGTGCTTATAGACGCCAACAACTACCATTTCATGCAGACGGAAGTCTACGGTTACATAGCCGGTACGAAAGAGATAGACGAGATAGCTATAGATCTCGATCTGTGGTGCAGGGGCTTCGAGCCTCCTGTACGCTTCGTAAAAGATCGTATAGTCGGACTGGATCCGAAAAAGAGAGTTTTGACACTCGCAAACGGAGAACTCGAATATGACTACCTTATAATAGCGACGGGGGCTCGCACAAAGTTTCCCAAATCTATAAAGGGTCTGAGGGAGAGGAGCTTCGGCATAAAACGGCTCGGCCGTTCGTTCGGATTCCACCATAAATTTGAAGAGGTTGTAAAAAATAGGCTTGAAGGCGAAAGCGGAAGGGTCAACATCGCCGTTATAGGGGCCGGCCTCTCCGGTGTGGAGGTTGCCGCGGAGATGGGATATATGCTCAAAAGATACAAAAAGGTACTGGGAGCGCGTGCAGACGACATCGAGATAACCCTAGTCGATGCCTACGACACGATACTGCCCGGGATGGACCCGTTTATGATACGTTCGGCTGCCGAGAGGCTGAAAAAGCTGGACGTTTCACTAAAGGTCTCCGCCCGCATAAAGAGCGTGGATGAGAACGAAATACTCTTTGAAAACGGTGAGAGGATGGAGTACAGATTCATCATATTCACCGGAGGCATTACCGCAAACAGCGACTTCACACCGAAAAGTTTCGAAAAAAACGGCATCGGACAACTGCTCGTGACTCCGTTTTTGAATATTGAGGGTCACGAAGAGATATATGCCGTAGGAGACGTGGCGCAGATAGAAGATCCGGGCGGGCGGACGCTGCCGCCGACCGCACAGATTGCCGAAAAGAGCGCCGAGTATGCGGCCGAATCGATCATACGGAGTTTGAGAGGTTCGAAGCCGGAGCCTTTTAGGGGTAGGGTCGACGGCATGTTCATAGCCCTGGGCGGAAGATACGCCGCAGCCGAGATATTCGGTTTCAGATTCAGCGGAGTCGCGGCTTACTATATGAAGCGGATGGTTACACTCATATATTTTCTCGGAATAGACCTGAGAGCCAATGCCGGATACAGGGTAAGAAGCTCCGGACGGGCGGCCGATGTATAGAATTTTCTCAGATGGAGAGGGTGTACCATTACATATATCTTTGTACCCGCAATTAATTTTATCTTATTCGCTATACTATGTAAAAAAATCGGCACAATATCCATTATCGTAAAAAGGAGTAAAAATGTCTGAATCAAAAGAGGTATATTTTCCAAACAGAGAGTTCGCCAAACAGGCACGCATAAAGAATATGTGTGAATACAGCGAGCTCATGAATTGGGCAAAAGAGGATTACGAAGGTTTCTGGGGCCACTGGGCAAATGAAAAGATCGACTGGTTCGAGCCTTATGCGAAGGTTCTGGACGAATCGGATGCACCCTTTTACAAATGGTTTACCGGCGGTAAACTGAATGTAAGCCACCAGTGTATAGACCGGCACCTCGAGACCCGCAAAAACAAAGCGGCCATTATCTTTGAAGGAGACAGGGGAGACAGGCAGATAGTAACATATCTTGAGCTTCACAAAAACGTAAACCGCTTCGCGAATCTGCTCAAAAACAGATTCGGCGTAAAAAAAGGCGACCGCGTGGTTCTGTATATGCCGATGATCCCAGAGGCGGCATACGCGATGCTGGCGTGCGCGAGGATAGGGGCGATACACTCGGTGGTCTTCGGCGGCTTCAGCGCCGAGGCTCTCAGAGACAGGATCATCGATGCCGAAGCTAAAGTGGTCATAACGGCCGACGGAGCGTTTAGAAAAGACAAACCCTATATGCTCAAACCTGTAGTCGATACCGCCCTCGAAGAGGGATGCGACTGCGTCGAAAAGGTACTAGTAGTTCAGAGAAACAACGAAGACGTAATCTGGATAGAGGGGCGTGACTACAGCTACAACGAACTCATAGATTTGCAGAGCGACGTATGCGAGCCCGAACCGATGGAGAGCGAAGATCCGCTCTTTCTACTCTACACATCCGGCTCGACCGGAAAACCGAAAGGTGTACAGCACTCCCAGGCGGGCTACATTCTGTGGGCGCAGATGACGATGGAGTGGGTTTTTGACGTCAAAGAGAACGACACCTACTGGTGTACGGCCGACATAGGGTGGATTACCGGCCATACATACATAGTCTACGGGCCGCTCGCCATGGGAGCTACCACCGTGATGTTCGAAGGTGTTCCCACATATCCCGATGCCGGCCGCGCCTGGAAGATGGTGCAAGAATACAGGATAAACCAGTTCTACACCGCTCCCACGGCAATCCGTGTACTGCATAAAATGGGCGAAAACGAGCCCGAGAAGTACGACCTTAGCTCCCTGAAGGTTCTCGGAACCGTCGGTGAGCCTATAGACCCGCCGGCGTGGAAGTGGTATTACGAAAAGATCGGCGGCGGCAGATGCGCTATTGTCGATACGTGGTGGCAGACCGAAACGGGCGGCCACATGATAAGCCCTCTGCCGGGTGCAACGCCCATAAAACCGGCATGTGCCACATTCCCGCTTCCGGGAATCATGGCCGAGGTCATAGAGAGAGACGGAACCCCGACGGAGCCGGGAGAGCAGGGTCTTTTGTGCATCACGAAACCGTGGCCGAGCATGATACGAACCATCTGGGGAGACCCCGAACGTTTCAAAAAGAGCTATTTCGGCGATGCGAAAAAAGATGGCAAGCCCGTCTACTTCTCGGGCGACGGCGCCATAGTGGACGAGGAGGGCTACATAACCATCACGGGCCGAGTCGACGACGTCATAAATGTATCGGGACACCGTATGGGTACTGCCGAAATTGAGGCTGCGATAAAGAAACATCCGCATGTAGCCGAAGTGGCCGTAGTCGGAAAGCCTGACGATATAAAAGGGGAGAGCATATTCGCTTACATTGTTCTCAAAAATGCCGATGATACTTTCGGAGAAGAGGCCGAACTGGCCAAAGAGATAAACCAGGTGATCGCCAAAGAGATCGGAAACATAGCCAAGTGCGACACAATCAAGGTTGTCCCCGGCCTTCCCAAAACCCGCTCAGGCAAAGTTATGCGCCGGATTCTGCGCGCGATCGCCAAGGGTGAAGAGATCAAACAGGATATTTCGACACTCGAAGATCCGGGAATAGTAGCCAAAATAGAGAGATGCGTCAGAGGATAAAACGTGAAAATATGGATGCCTGTTCTACTGCTTGCTCTCCTCTTTAGCGGATGTGCAGAAAAGAGTAGAGATAGCGACAGAGTGGTATTTTCGGTTCTGATTCCCCAGCCTGCGACGGAACAGAGCATCCATTATGTAAGCGGGAAGCAGGTGTTTACATCTGTTTCCGATGGTTCTGCAGTCTCCGCCATGGTCGTAAACAACCCTATTTTAGCGGGAAAAGAGGCTATAGTTGCGATAGCCATAGAGAACCGAACCGACGAAACGATCGACCTGAAGTGGGACGACATAACCTTTTTCAACCCCAAAAACTACATTAAACTCCTTCCTGTAGCCGAAATAGAGGAGTATTTCAAACAGCCGAACCGGTGCAAGCCGCTTCTAAACGCCAAAGCGTTCAAAGGGCAGCTCGAAAAGTACGGCATCCTGCACGATCCGGCAGACGATACGAACAAGAGGGATCTCTTCGCTACGGAGTCCGCTCTTTTGGAGATTTTTAAAGAGATAAAAGAGGATCTCTGCTACACGAGACTGCCCAACAACACGACACTCGCTCCTCACAAAACGACAGTGGGTTACATGGTGATCATGCTCCCTGAAAAAAACTTCGAAAAGAGGATGCTCTTTATGCTGAAGATTCCGGTCGCAGGCACCGTCCATAAACTCCGCTACGCACTTCAGCCGCTCGAATGATGATATAATTTCGAAAAACCATCGACAGGAACCTGAATATGCAGCTTTGCGTCGCGCTCGATCTGCCCTCTTTGAGAGAGAACCTGAAACTGGCCGAAGAGCTCAAAGAGTTCGATATCTGGCTGAAAGTGGGCTTTAGAAGTTACATAAGAGACGGCAGGGAGTCCATAAAGGCCCTGAAAGAGATTAACCCTTCGTTCAAAATCTTCCTCGACCTCAAACTCTACGACATCCCCAACACCATGGCCGATGCCGCGGAAGAGATAGCGAAGATGGATGTGGATATGTTCAACATCCATGCAAGTGCGGGCAAAAGAGCGATGCAGGAGGTCATGAAGAGGCTGGAGAAGTTTAAAAAACGCCCACTCGTACTTGCTGTAACGGCTCTAACTTCGTTCGACTACCACACTTTCAAAGAGATCTACGGAGCGGAAATAGAGGAGAAGGCGAAGCAGTTCGCCCTTCAAAGCTACCAGGCGGGCCTGGACGGAGTGGTCTGCAGCGTCTACGAATCGCCGATGATAAAGCACGAAACGGACCCTTCCTTCATCACCCTGACACCGGGCATCCGCCCGTTCGGCGAGTCGGGCGATGACCAAAAAAGGGTAGCCGACATAAATAGCGCAAGAGAGCACAATGTAGACATTATAGTCGTGGGGCGGCCTGTCTACAAAGCAGAAAATCCGGCTCAAGCGGTAAGGAAGATTATGCAAAATATCTAATCGTCACCAGTTGCCGTCGGGTACAGCCGTCTCCATGCCCCATATCATCCAGAAAACAAAAAGCATAAACAAGATAACAAAAACAAGGGGGGCATACTTCTGAAACATTCGGGCTCCTATAAAGTAGATTCCGCAATTGTACCCAAACGGCAATGAAAAAATAATACCGATCTAATACCAAATAAAAAGAGAACGAAGCATTCGGTCATCACCGCAGCGAGACCTGCGGGAGCGAGTCGAACAAAAGCCGGCCGAAAATCGCGCAGCGAAGCTGTTAGCGATTTTCAGGCTTTCATCGACGCCCCGAAGGGCGCGGAGCACTTGTCGAGCGAGGATGAGGACCGGGTGTTTCGTTTTCATTTGGGATTGGTATATTAGGCTCGGGGTGGAACATATCTTGCTTAAAGGTAAGGTACAGTTTAACCTACACCGAAAGGAGCCGACATGAAAATTCTGGACAAAGTGGAGCTTATCGTAAAGCTGAAAGAGAAGATCGAAGAGGCGAAGAGAGATAATGCAAAAGCGGCGCAGCGGCTTCAGGGGCTGCTCGAGAGCATCATGAAGTCGGGCAAATACAAGGCAATATAGTATCAGCACCGTTTTTTAAGCCGTATATTAAGAAGCAGCCGCTATAATTTCATCCACTTCATGGACAGGTGGGTGAGCTGGCTGAAACCACACCCCTGCTAAGGGTGCGTACCTTCACGGGTACCGAGGGTTCGAATCCCTCCCTGTCCGCCACGACCCTATTATCTCTTTTCCATTTCCATGTGCCACCAATCGAATATTTTCGGAAACCTCAAAGATACCGACTCGAACCATCTATCAAGCAGTACGACATCCAGCCCGTAACCACCGGGTGACGAAAATCTCTCTTCGAACTCATCGTGTGACTCAAAGCCGTCGAGAATGGCCGCAACTGCGTAGCGGGCACCTATGTTGTCATCCGGATTGGATCTTAGAAGCTGCATATAGAGCTGCAAAGCGCCCCTTTTCTCTCTGTTTCCCCACAACATAGTTGCGTAATTGTACAAAGCCCTGACAATATGGCGATTCTCCTGGAACAGCCAGGAGAGAGCCGGAAAATCTCTTTCTTTCGATACGCCTATCAGGGCGATGGCCCGCTAATAAGCTGTTTTCATTGTCTCAAGCGCCTCTTTCTCCTCCCCTGCCTCCGTCAGGTACCCATACAACTCTATATACGGTCCAGAAAATTGGGATCTTTTTTAATTATCTCCCTCAAGGCCACGATGGCCGAATCCGCTATTTCTGCAGAGCCGCTCTCGAGAAAATCCCAATATTCGGAGGCAGCATCGTAACGATCTATATCTACGAACTCCCGATTGGATGCCGGCGGGAGTTCGATTTCACCATCAAGCTCGAAACCGGAAGCTCCGACCATCGCATCGTAAACATAAAAGAGTTTCTGTTGAATAGCCGGAGGTTTAATATGGAAAAAGTCCCCGATCTCCTTGGCGGTGATTCCCCTTCTGCCGTGAAGGTTGTGCATCCTCAGGTAGCCATAAATGATGGAAGCCGCCAATAGAGTGACGTTTTGGGCATTTTCCACTATCTCCGGCCGGTGTATCAGCAGCCTCTCGAAGCTCTGATTTAACTCCGATTCATTCAGGTTTTTTGCCTTTGCAAATCTCTCAAGATCATCTCTCACCCTCTGCTCTTTAAACCGAAATGTCATCAATACCCCTCCCTGATATGCAAATACCGAATTTATATTGTATCAATATTTGTAAACCGTATCGGGTTTAACGGCGGGCTCTATCCATGAAAGCTGTCACCGCAAAAATTTACGGAAGAGCCTATGCGGCAATCGACACTCTTTCGAAATATCCGTAAAGATCTATAATTTGATTGAATTTTCGATAAAATCTGTTTGTCGGTACTTTAGAACATTTGGGAACATAATGGATCAGTTGAGCGACTTGAAGGCGATTCTACACTCCAAACGGGCTAACATCTACTATCTCGAAATGTGCCGTGTAATGCAGAAAGACGGCCGCGTCGTCTATTTGAGCGAAGAGAAAAAAGATCATCGCTATTGGAATATTCCTATCGCCAACACTACATGCCTCCTCTTGGGAACGGGGACTTCTATCACACAGGCGGCCATGCGTATGCTCTCGCAGGCCGGCGTTTTGGTCGGGTTTTGCGGCGGCGGAGCCACACCTCTTTTTATGGGAGCCGAGATCGAGTGGCTGACACCGCAAAGCGAATACCGACCCACCGAATATGTCCAAAAATGGCTCTCCTTCTGGTTCGATGAAGCCAAACGGCTCGAAGGGGCAAGATACCTGCAGCAGGAGCGTATACGCTTTATCGGGCATGTCTGGAAAAAAGATCGTGACTTTCGCATGCAAGGGTTCGAGGCGGAGGCGATCGAAAAGATGGCGGACGGCTTTTTGCAAAAAATCGAAGATGCCCAAAACACGGCAAAGCTTTTGCAGCTTGAAGCCGACCTGACCAAACGGCTCTATAAATTCGCCGCCAAACAGACGGGTCTTTCAGGTTTTACCCGCCTGCGCAACAATGCCGATCCGGCAAACGACTTTCTCGACCACGGCAACTACCTCGCCTACGGCATGGCGGCTACCACCCTATGGGCGCTGGGAATCCCGCACGCCTTTGCACTGATGCACGGCAAAACACGCCGCGGCGCGCTGGTTTTCGATATAGCCGATCTCATCAAAGACGCTATCGTGCTACCTCAAGCCTTTATCAGTGCCAAAGAGGGAGTGGACGATCAGACCTTCCGCACACAATGCCTGCAACGCTTCGTCGAGCATGGCGCGCTCGGTTTTCTCTTCGATCGTGTCGAGGCGACCTGCGAACTATTCGGAGCGCGATCATGATGGTGATCTTCGTCTCCGAGTGCGAAAAAGGGGCCATCAAGCGCACCCGACGCATTCTCGACAGCTTCGCGGATCGGATCGGTACCAATACCTGGCGCACCATCATCACCAAAGAGGGACTGAAGGCCGTCCATAAGCTCCTTAGAAAAACCGCCACCAAAAGTACGGCAGTCTCCTGCCACTGGATCCGCAGCCGCAACCGTAGCGATCTGCTGTGGATCGTGGGGAATCGGGATCGTTTCAACACCCAGGGCGTCGTTCCCGTACACCGCACCTCCATCGATCTGCTCGAGCAATACGAAGAGAATGACTGGAGAGATCTCGATCTTATGAAACCGCTTTCTGCCGTAGCCGCACTACTGCATGACTGGGGCAAGGCAAGCCGCTGTTTTCAGGAAAAGCTACGCGATCACACACCCAAAGCCGACGCCCTGCGCCACGAGTGGGTAAGTGTCTTGCTCTTCGGCTCTTTTATCGCCGTCGATCCCGATAGCTGGAGAGAACGGATCCTTAACGACCATATGGATACCGAACAGATACTTCAGAGGCTTGAATCGTTTAATTTTGAAGAGTTTCTCACCTTTTCCCTCGATGCACAACTGATTGCATGGCTGGTTATTTCCCATCACCGCTTACCGCTCTTCGCGGACAGAAACATCAACGTCGGCAGAGAGAGCCTAATGCCCGATCTGGAGGAGTTTTTTTATACCGTCAAAGAAGTATGGGGGTATCGCAACCATAAAGAAGACCCGGCACCATGCTTTGAGTTTCCTAATGGACTGCTTTTGCAGTCGCTTAGGTGGCGCCACAAACTCAAACGGTGGGTCGGACATTTGGAAGGAAAAGAGAAGCGGCTGGACGATGCTCTGCAAAGCGGTACACTCAGATATATTTTACACTTCGGCAGACTCGCTTTAATGCTGGGTGACTACAACTATTCAAACAGGCCTGCAGATCAGAGATGGCCTCAAACCGTCGAACTCTTCGCCAATACCGATCGTAAAACCAAAGCGTACAAACAGCGACTCGACGAACATCTTTGCGGTGTATGCGATATGACACTCTCGGTTCTTCACCGTCTTCCGATACTGCGTGAAGAGCTGCCACAAAGCCAAAATGTCACAAAACTGCGTAAACCATCGCCCGCTCTTTTTGCATGGCAGGATAAAGCGGTAAGAAAAATCGCCGAATTTTACCGCCCGAATGGCAGGAAAAGAGGTTTCTTCGCAGTAAATATGGCAAGTACAGGCACGGGCAAAACCATTGCGAACGCAAAAATCATGCGTGCCGTATCAAAAAATGGTAAGAGCCTGCGATATACTCTGGCTCTCGGACTACGCACTCTAACCTTGCAAACCGGTGAAGAATACCGTAAAAAAGTTGGATTGAGCGATGAAGATATGGCTGTAATCATAGGCTCCAGAGCGACGATGCAACTGCATGCGGATTCAATAAAACTCTCCGACGATGCACCGCTCAACCCCGAAGCCGCGGGTAGCGAATCGATCGAAACGCTCATCGACGAAACGGTCGATTACGACGTACCGGTGGATGAAGCCTATCTCACTACCGTTTTGCGGAGCGAAAAAGAGCGCAAAATCCTCTATGCGCCCGTTTTGGTGGCGACGATCGATCATCTCATGGGTGCGGTAGATACCCCCAAGGGAGGACGATGGCTGCTGCCGGCCTTGCGTCTGATGAGTTCGGACATCGTCATCGACGAGATCGACGACTTTGTCGAATCGGATCTCATCGCTATAGGACGGCTTGTTTTTTTGGCCGGTATGTCGGGGCGTAAGGTGATGATCTCATCGGCCACGATTCCGCCCGATCTTGCCGAAGGCTTTTTCCATGCCTACAGCATGGGATGGTGCATCTTCGCCGAATCCCACGACGGTGCCGACGGGATGATCGACGCCTTTTGGTGCGACGAGTTCAAGAGCGACCATCGATCCGTATCGGGTGATGAGAAAGCACAAGAAGATTACCGAAGCGCCCATCGGCGCTTCATCGATTCCCGCGCCAAAAAGCTGCAGACTCTGCCGCCCAAACGACGCGGGATCATCACCGATTTGCAACCGGACGAACGGAACACGGCGGAACGCTATTTTGACGACATCGTCGAGCAGATGGTGCATCTTCATGACCGTCATCACCTTGTCGATCCCAAAACCGGCAAACGGGTCTCCGTCGGCGTGGTGCGCATGGCCAACATCACGCCGTGTGTAGAGCTGGGACGCTACCTTTTGGACGTTCCTTTGGGGCGTTTCGATCTGCGGTTTACGGTCTACCACTCCCAACAGGTGCTTCTGATGCGACACGATCAGGAGCGATACTTCGATCGGCTGCTAAAAAGAAAAGAGAAGCTGAAAATTTTCGACGATCCGATCATCAGGCGACACATAGAAACTTCCGAAAACGACGATCTGCTCTTTGTCGTCGTCGCCACACCGGTGGAAGAGGTGGGAAGAGACCACGATTTTGACTGGGCGGTGGTGGAGCCCTCTTCGTACCGCTCCATCATCCAGCTGGCCGGTCGGGTGCGTAGGCACCGTGAAGGTGAGGTGCAAGAGGCCAATGTGGCCATACTGCGCTACAACTATCGTGCGTTTCTCGATGGGGATCGAAGCGGCAAACGCTATTTTATTCATCCAGGTTTCGAGGTCGATACGACGCTGGTCTCCCACGACATGAAAGAACTTATCGATGAAGAGACGCTGCGTGAACGTATCGACGCGATCCCCAGAATCCGAAAAAATGACCCACTGCAACCGACAAAGCGACTGGCAGACCTGGAGCATTTCACCGTAGCGCAGTGGCTGACACAATACGACAAACCCTATGCCGGAAATCTGGAGGGGTATTTGAAGGGGGCCTGGTATTTGACAGCCATGCCGATGCACTATCACCCCTTTCGAAAGAGCTCCCCTACCGTCAAATGCTATCGGGTTTACGATGAAAATGAGGATCGCATCTATTTTGCCGAACTGGATGAGGAGGGCAATCCAATTGACAGGGAGGGTATCTTGAACATTCACAACATATCCATCGAATCGAACGGACGTCTGTGGATAGAGCGTGATTACAAAACTATCATCGAACGATATGCTGAGAATTTCGGACTATCACCGCAGGCATTGACGCTTCGCTTCGGAGAACTGAACTGGCAGATATATAGAGAGTCGAATATAGGGAAGACTGGATTCCTGTATCACGATCAATTTGGTCTTTTCAACCCACCCCACTACAAGGAGGTCAAATTGTGATCAATGAAACAATCGAAGCCTTTTTCCGTGAACGGAAAGAGGCATGGCTGAAGCAGAAGATCAAGAAGTCGATGGACCTAGCGACCGTTCAGCGACTTCACGAGGAGGCGGATGAGAAGTTTTCGCCCGAACATTGGCTCCCCGATGCGGCCAGACGGGCGGGACAGATGGCTATGGCCACCCACCCGTGCACCTTTTCTCATCCCTCCAGCCGCAAAAACAAAAACGGCAACGTGACGCCGATCATTTGTGAAGCTCCCTCTACCCCAGACGGGCTTCTTCGCTGCGGCAATGTAAAAAACGCACAAACCGATGCCCTGGGCAATGCGGCGGCACTGGATGTGTACAAATTTCTCGATCTAGTGCTTGAAGACGGCAAAAGAGTGATCGATCATATTCGCGATGAGTCGCCGCTGGCGAAAAAACTGCTCAATATCGCAACCGAGAATTACGAAAAGTTACGCGACGGCTTCTTGGCGATGATCGGTGTGTCCGAAAACGAGACGGTTACCAGCAGCAAGATAAAACAGGTCTATTTCCCGATCGAACGACGGGAGTACCACCTCTTGTCTATCTTGACCAATTCAGGCATCGTCTTTGCTCTTAAAGAGCGTATCGACAATCTACGATACTCCGAGGAGGCCAAAGCGGCACGTGAAGCCCGCAAAGAGGGCAAATGCATCGAACCGCCGCACTACAAGGAGCTCTTCGATCTTACGGTTGTCGGTTACGGCGGCACAAAACCTCAGAACATTTCTGTTCTTAACAACCGCTACGGCGGCAAAGCCTATCTGCTCTCTTCTTTGCCGCCAAAGATCGAGCGGCGCTTGGTGCGTTTTCCCAAAAAAGATTTTTTCACCGAGTCAATCCCCTATCGGCGGGTGCGAGAGATCCTCAAAAGTCTTGATGGCATCATCACGACCGACTACAACAATGTCTATATCCGCCGCGGACGCAAATATCGCTACGAGCAGTTGATGGATCTAATCATCGCGCAGATGATGCGGGTGCGAAGCGTAAGCTCCGAGCAGTACCGGGAGGAAGACTCCCGTTTGCCCCAATACCAAAAAATCTGGCTATGTGACGCTTATCGCAAAGAGCGCCGAGAGCAAGAGAGATGGCTCGATGATCTGATCGATCATATCTCCCGATGGATCCTGCACCTGATCGAAAGAAACACCAAACGAAAAGGCCTAAAATTGGGCCCGGCAGAGCTGGCCGATATCCGCGAAAGTGTCGAAGCGTCCAAGGAGGCATTGCGATGAACTGCCTGATTATCCCTAACATCCGTATTCAAAACGCCAACGCCCTCTCAAGCCCTTACACTGTTGGATTTCCCGCCGTTACCGCATGGCTGGGTGCCGTACACGCACTGGAACGCAGACTCTACGGTGTGCTGCAGGGAGTGGCTTTCACATCGGTCGGCATCGTCAGTCACGACTGCAATCTGCATACCTACCGAGGACCCGGCGACTTCATGTCATCCATCGTGGGAACGGCAAATCCGCTGGATGATAAAGGCGAACGCCCCTCTTTCATAGAAGAGGCACGAATCCATCTCGAGGTATCTTTGGTCATAGAACTGTCAGGTGGGTTTCGCGAATCGATGCGCAATAGTCTCCCGGCGATCGTCTCGAAACAGTTTAGTCGAATGAAGCTGGCCGGCGGAGACATTCTCGGTTTCGAGGCGCCCGGAATAGTCACCGTAAACCAACCCGTGGAGCTTTTGCGCATACTGGGCCCGGGTTACGCCCTGATCGAACGGCGTGATCTGATGCAAGAGGCCATGCAAGCGGGGGCCGACGCTCTCGATGCGCTCATCGATCTGCTGGCCGTACACCACCGGTGTGAAGAGGCGGGCGACGCGATACAATGGGAAACGAGCCGCGCTCAAGAGGGGTGGATCGTCCCTGTCGCCATCGGATTTTTTGGCATATCCGATCTTGGAAAAGCAAAAAACCAACGCGATCCGCACACCCCTCACCGCTTTGCCGAAAGTGTGGTCACCGTGGGCGAATTCAAAATGCCCCATCGCCTGTCGAATTTGGATGAGATGCTGTGGGAGTACCGCTATGACGAAGACGCCTCCCTCTATCTATGTGAAACAAAAACAACGAACAAGGAGTAAAAAAATGGCAAAAAAGAGAAACACGGTTTCCGTTCTGGCATTCGAGAAAAAACTGGTCCCTTCCGACGGCTATCTTTATGGAACCGACTGGGAACATAGAGACGACAAAGAGAGAGTAACGCCGCTTAAACTGGTGGAAAAATCCGTCCGCGGTACTATAGGCAATCGACTTAAACCGTCGGTTGCCAACGATCCGGCAAAACTCAATGCCGAGGTGGAGAAACCCAACCTTCAAACGGTAGACAGTTGTGCTCTGGGTGAAAATCAGGACACTCTCAAACTCCACTTCACACTCAAAGTACTCGGCAATCTTTTGGAACCTGCGGCCTGTAACGAGCCGGACTTTTTGCAAGTTTACCGTCAAGCGGTCCAAAACTATATTGACGAAGAGGCTTTTAAGGAGCTCGGTCGTCGCTACGCCCTCAACCTGGCCAACGCCAGATTCCTCTGGCGCAACCGTGTAGGTGCCGAAGCGATCGAAGTGATAGTAACCGAAATGACCCACGATGGTGAAAAATCGCAATCGTGGCGATTCGATGCCAAATCCTACCCGTTCCGCGATTTTGACAAAGAAGATGAACAGATCAAAGAGCTGGGTAACCGCATTGCTGCGACCTTAGCTTCTTCAGAGGACTTTTTATTGCTCGATATCGTCTGCTACGCCAAAATCGGAAACGCTCAGGAGGTATATCCGAGTGAAGAGCTCGTTTTGGACAAGGGACAGGGAAAAAAGAGTAAAGTTCTCTACGAAGTCGACGGCATAGCGGCGATGCACTCCCAAAAAATCGGAAACGCTTTACGCACCATCGACACATGGTACAGCGACTACATCGAAGAGCAGCGCCCTATCGCCATCGAACCCTACGGAGCGGTGACAAATCTGGGCCGTGCATTCAGGAATCCAAAAAATGGAGAGGACTTTTTCACCCTTTTTGATTCCTTAATCGCCGGCCAAGAGATCGAGAGCGATCAGCGCCACTACGTTATGGCTGTTTTGGTGCGCGGCGGTGTCTTCGGGGAGAGTGACAAATGATGCCTATATATAGAGAGATAAGGCTCTTCGACGATACCGGAATCTCGCTGGGGTTCATCTGGCAAAAGCTCTACGAGCGACTTCATGTAGCCCTTGTGCCTCTAAAAGATGCCGACGGGTGCGTTCCGGTCGGATTTACGTTTCCCGGATACAAAAGCGATATTTTCCCTTTGGGGAACCGCCTTAGGATATTTGCACCGGATGAGTCTAAACTGAAGCAGCTGAATCTGGGTCGTGTGCTTTCAGAACTTTCCGATTACACTGTTCTTTCGGAAATTCGAGAGACACCTGCTTCTCACAGGCATGTAATCTTTCGCAGAAAACAGTTCAAAACAAATCCGCAGCGCATGGCGAAACGATACGCCAAACGACACGGTATTACACTCGAAGAGGCATTGGAACGATACAGCTCCTACGGTGCAGAGGAGATAATCGAAAAAAACAGACTGCCTTATTTCAACCTCAATAGTCTCTCTACAGGTCAGCGAATCAGAGTCTTTATCGAAAAAAAGGCGTCAATTCATCGACAAGAGGGGTTGTTTAATACTTTCGGACTGAGCAAAGGTGCCACACTTCCGGATTTTTGACCCTTTTTTTTACCACATCTTGCAAAAGCCCGCAAAAACGGGCTTTTGCACATATGGGAATTTTTTACTTTTTTATAACTCAATTCAACATAGCTTCGATATAATGGAACTCTCATACAAAACAGCAGCGGTACACTGCCGCATAGGCAGCTTAGAAAAAACTGTGCGGCGATCGCGTTGATCTCTTTGGGTACACTGCCGCATAGGCAGCTTAGAAATATATAATCTATCACAAACTACCTGACGGGCAGTACACTGCCGCATAGGCAGCTTAGAAAATCTCGCTCAGGCCTTTATTATTAACCGTACCGTACACTGCCGCATAGGCAGCTTAGAAATGGCATCAATGGCAAGTGGTTCAGATAGCTTCGTACACTGCCGCATAGGCAGCTTAGAAATTTAACCAATGAGGATGTCCTGGGCTTAATTGGTACACTGCCGCATAGGCAGCTTAGAAAATCAGTCAAACTTTATCGTATATAGGTCTACAGTGCAAGCCGTATAGTATGGGTACTACAGTTGCCTAA
>WGAW01000037.1 GCA_015494675.1 Hydrogenimonas sp.
TCTCTATGGCCTCTTCAATCCTCTTTTCACTACCGTTCTCCTCCTCGATCGGCACCTGTTCGAAGAGCGGCTCTTTCGTCGGTTCGGATGGTTGAGTCACCGGTTCGGGAGGTAGAATTACCGAGGAGCTGGGTCTATTCTCATCCTCTATCAGGCTCTTTGTGACAAGTATGATCAAAATTAGAACGAGCAGCAGGATTGCGGCGGCAAGAAGTATCTTTTTCAAACCGGACGGCTTTTGCGACTTTATGATCAAATTGTCGAGTTCGTCTTCTCTCTCTTCCATCTTTTCTCCTTCCGTGCGGTTTCGGTGTCGTTTTTGCGGTCACATATGTTTCGACCAGGATGCTCCCCGCTCCTTCGCGTAGAGCCTGTAGGGGAGTATCAGTATGTTGTACTCTCTGGGCAGGTCGGGAGAGGGAAACACTCTCCACTCCTTCGGAAGCTTGGTAGCGAGCTTCGTCGAAAGCAGACGCCCCAACTGGTACGCTTCGGACAAGGCCGTGTGGCCTTTGTGAACATATAGGTGTAGATGTCCCGGAGTTTTCGACTCGTAGGCTGTAAAGTTGATGAACCCCTCCTCTCTTAGAAGAAGCTGTGCCCTGTGCCAGAACCTTTCGGGGTTGCGTCCGTTATAGTCGAATACGATATTCTCCACCTTCTGGTGCCGGTTTATCAGGTCGTGCGCTATTACAGCCTTTTTGTCGCCATGCTCGTTCATGACCGTTCTTGTGAGCGGCTTGTCGATGCGCTCGAACTTGTTGTAAAAGACCCTCCCGTTCATGTTTATCTTGTTCACGATAGAGGAGTGTTGAACATAGTAGTGGTCGGTCACGATCTTTATGAGCTGTGTATCGACATTATACATCATAATCCTTTTGAGAAGCCGCGGCTGCCGCACAATTTCGGCGCACACTATTTGAGAATGCATATAAACTCCCGTTCGCAGCGGCAGTTCGCAGCCTTTTCATCGCTCCAACTCTAATATGTGGGCCTGTCGTAGATGATGAAGCGTCTGGCGAGCGCCGTCATACTCTCTTTTATCTCCGCCTGCTTCTTTTCGTTCGATATGTCGTCGAGAACGTCGCATATGGCGTTGGCGACGGTTTCGAACTCCGCCTCTTTCATTCCGCGGGCGGTGAGCGCCGGAGAGCCTATGCGTATTCCGCTTGTAACGAAGGGACTCCTAGTCTCGCCGGGTACCGTGTTTTTATTGACGGTGATCCCGGCCCTGCCCAGTGCCTCGTCGGCATCCTTGCCGCTGAACTCCCTATTTAGGAAAGATACGAGTACGAGGTGATTGTCGGTGCCGCCGCTTACAACGTCGTAACCTCTTCTCATCAATACGTCGGCCAGGATGGATGCGTTCGCCTTGACCTGTCTCGCATAGACTTTCCATGATTCATCGAGGTTTTTCGCAAAACCTACCGCTTTCGCCGCTATCACATGCACGAGCGGACCGCCCTGGATGCCGGGGAAGATTGCACTGTTTATCTTTTTTGCGAGATCTGCGTCGTTTGTCATGATGAGTCCGCCGCGCGGCCCCCTTAGCGTTTTATGTGTGGTGGTGGTTACCACGTCGCAGTGCGGGAACGGATGCGGATGTTCGCCCGCCACGACAAGCCCGGCTATATGTGCTACGTCGGCAAGCAGGAGTGCCCCTACACTGTCTGCTATTTCGCGGAACTTAGCGAAGTCTATCTCTCTTGCGTATGCGCTTGCGCCGCAGACGATCAGTTTGGGCTTTACGATCTGCGCGATGTCGGCTACACGGTCGTAGTTGATCCGGCCGTCGAGCTCCACCCCGTAAGTAAAGCTCTGGTAGTTTTTGCCGGAGAAACTCACTTTCGCGCCGTGGGTCAGGTGGCCTCCGTGGCTTAGATCCATGCCCAGAATCTTATCGCCGGCTTTGAGCAAAGCGGCGTAGACCCCGCCGTTTGCCTGACTGCCGGAGTGGGGCTGTACGTTTGCGTATTCACATCCGAAGAGGAGTTTCGCTCTATCTATGGCAAGCTGTTCTACGGCATCGGCATACTCGCAGCCGCCGTAGTACCTCTTGTAGGGGTAGCCTTCGGCATATTTGTTCGTAAATACGCTTCCTTGCGCCTCCATCACCTCCGGAAAGGTGAAGTTTTCGCTCGCTATCATCTCCAGGTGGTCGGTCTGCCTCTGAAGCTCTTTTTCAATGATGTCGTAGACTATCGGGTCGTTTTGCTGTAAAACTGTCATCTTTTTTCCTCGCTATTGTTTTCTTTCTCTTCAGTGTTCTCTTGCTGCTTCAGCGGGCGCATGGCCGGAAACAGGATAACGTCTCTGATAGAGTGACGATTTGTAAGAAGCATCACCAGCCTGTCTATACCTATACCCTCTCCCGCTGTGGGAGGCATGCCGTAGCCGAGCGCCTCTACATAATCTTCATCCATATGCATCGCTTCGTCGTCGCTATCTTTAAGTTTTGCCTGTTCTCTGAAACGCTCATACTGATCGAGCGGATCGTTGAGCTCGCTGAATCCGTTGGCGATCTCCTTGCCGGCGATGAATAGCTCGAAACGCTCGGCTATATCGGGATCGTCGTCGCTTCTGCGTGCAAGCGGGCTTATCTCTATCGGAAAGTGCGTTACGAATGTGGGGTCGATAAGCTTCTCTTCTACGAACGTGTCGAAAAGCTCACCCCACAGCTGCCCTTTACCGAGACCCTCTTCGACCTCTACGCCGCTCTTTTTCAGGTAGCTGCGCATCGCATCTTTATCTTCGAGAATCGATTCGGGTACTCCGCCTATTTCAACAAGTGCCTCTTTGTAGGCTATACGCTTGAACGGTGTGGAAAAGTCGATCTCATATTCGCCGTATGGAAGTTTTTTCGGCAGCCCGAGCTCTTTGAAAAGGTACTCGAACAGCTTTTCGGTAAGCTCCATCAGATCTTCGTAGCGGTGGTATGCCCAGTAGAACTCTATCATCGTGAATTCTGGATTATGGGTGTGGTCCATACCTTCGTTTCGGAAGTTTCTGTTTATCTCGAAGACCGCTTCGAATCCGCCTACTATCAATCTTTTGAGGTAGAGTTCCGGTGCTATTCTGAGGTAGCGGTCTACACCGAGCGCGTTATGGTGGGTTACGAACGGTCTGGCGTTGGCCCCGCCCGGAATCGGGTGCATCATCGGGGTTTCGACCTCCAGGAAGCCGTGCTCTTCGAAGAAACGTCTTATCAGGCTCACGATTTTGGAGCGGAGCAGAAAAGTCTTTTTAACATCCGGATTCATTATCATGTCGAGATATCTGCGGCGGTATCGCAGCTCTATATCCTGCAGGCCGTGGAACTTTTCGGGAAGAGGCGTTATGGCCTTCGTTACGAGTTCCAGCCGCTTTACGTGCATCGTCAGCTCGCCGGTTCTGGTGATGAACGGGTAGCCCGTAGCGGCAACTATGTCGCCCACCTCCACCATCTTTTTGACGGTTTTGAACCACTCGTCTCCGAGATCGTCCCGGCTGAAGTAGATCTGCAAAATCCCGCTCTCGTCCTCTATTTTTGCGAATGCCGCTTTACCCATCAGCCTAAGAAACTTGATCCGTCCGGCCACGGTGCAGCTTTCGTCTATAGCCTCCTTCTCTTCGCTCTCTTTCAGGTAGGAGAACCTCTCCAGAAACTCTTTGTTGGTACACTCTTTGACTACACGGTTCTGGTATGGGTTGAGCCCCATCTCCCTGAGGGCGTCCGCTTTCTCTATGCGCTGCTTTTGGTACTGATTCTCAAATATCAATCTTCTGTTCCCTTTTTATTTAGGTTTTTCTCCGACTCTTTCTGGCACTCGGGGCAGATGCCGAAGATTTTCATGGAGTGGTCTTTCATAAGGAAGCCGAAATCTTTGGCAATCTTCTCCTGTCTCTTCTCTATCGCCTCGTCGTAAAATTCCAGAATTTTACCACAATTTGTGCAGATAATGTGGTCGTGATGGGCTTTTACTCCGAGTTCGTACTTTTTGCCCTGTGTTCCGAAGGAGATAGATGTCACTATGCCTGCGTTTTCCAGAAGAGAGAGTGTTCTGTAGATGGTCGCGATACCGGTGTTGAGCTCCGGCTCTTCGCTCTTTATGAGGCGGTAGAGCTCTTCGGGGGTGAAGTGGCCGGTATGGTTGTAGAGTGTATAGAGGATCGTTTCGCGCTGCTTCGTGAACTTGAGGTTGCTCGAGCGCAGGAGCTGTTTGAACTGCGCGAGCAGAGTCTCGTAAGATATTAGAGGTGACGTCTCGACTTCGTTACTCTTTTTCATCCCTCTCCTTTTCATCCTGCGATCCGATCTCTTTTTTTACGATTTGAGCGCCGTTTTTGATCAGCTCTTTCGTGCTGTTTCCGGCTGCATCGGCCTTTTGCGCCAGTGCGTCGGTGTCAATATGGACAATTGTGTTGCCGGCTTTGATAAAGAGCGGGTAGAGTAGGCTCGATTCGGTAAAGCTTTCGGTGTTTTTTCTGATCAGATCGATATTCGAAAGAGCGTATACGATGACGGCTATTATGATGAAGACTTTCGCCGAAGCGAAAAGGAGCCCCAGAACTCTGTCCGCTATGCCGAGCCCGGATAGTGAAACAAGCTTCGCCACAACCACCCCGGCTATAATGCAGCCGGTCCATATGAGTGCAAGCAGAACGAGAAAACCGATCATGCTCAGAGCCGACTCCGACTCAATGTGCAGAAACGAACCACCGAGCCACTTTCCGAACTCGGTAGCGAACATGGAGGCTATCCATACACCCAAAACTATTCCGATGAGGCCCGCAAGCTCCTTTATCAGGCCGTTGAAAAGACCCTTGATTCCTATTAGAAGGATCAGGGATGCGGTGACGATATCGAACCAGTTCATATCCATCAGCGCACCACCAGTTTGTCTTTACCGTCGTGTTTCGCCTGATATACGGCGGCGTCGGCACGCTCTATGAGGCTCTCGAGAGTATCGCCTTTTTGGTGGGAAGTTAGACCCATGCTCAACGTTATGCGTATTGTCTTGCCCTTGTATATCAGCTTGTTGTTTCTAACGGCGTTCATGATGCGTTCGGCTACCTTTTTCGCCTCCTCTTTCCCCGCACGGTTGAAGATGATCAGAAACTCCTCTCCGCCATATCTGTAGGCCCTGTCGTACTCCCTGATAGAGAGTTTGAAGAGTTTCGCCAGGAGTATGAGCACCTTGTCACCCGCAAGGTGACCGAAGGTGTCGTTGACCTTTTTGAAATCGTCCGCGTCTATCATTAGTGCCGCGATATTGAGGTTTCTCTCTTTGGAGTGTTTGAGCATCTCTTTTGCGTCTATCTCCAGCGCCTTTCTGTTGTATAGCTTGGTAAGGGGGTCGATGTTGGACTGTTTTTGAAGCTCCTCAATCTCGTTTTCGAGAGACTTGATAAGCTCGTTTGCACGCTGAAGTTCGCTCAGCAGATCGCTCTGAAAAGCCTCTATGCGGCTTTTGAATTTGGGTATATCTATCTCTTCGCTACTTTCGACGATATTTTCTATCTCTATCGTGTGGCTCTGCGTGATGTTTCTGAGGTTTGTATTCGACTCTTTGAAAGAGTCTATGCTCTCTTTGGCCAGATCTATGCACTTTTTCGACTTCTTCTCGTGCTCCTGTTCGAGGTATTCGTCCAGGTAGAGCGAGTAGCCCGATTTTCTGAGGCGTTCGAAAAAGGTCTCTACGACACTCTTTATCACTTCAGCCGCATCCACAGCTTCAGCTTCTTTGGCGACAAGAGACTCCTTTATCTCTTCACAGCTCTTCTGTACAACATCGGTGATCTTTTCTGGTGATGACATGGATTTCTCCGCTTCGGGTTATTTGTCGTTCGTTTTTAGAGGCAGTCTAAAATATTTTATTATAAAATATCGAAGCTGAAATAAAGTTATGTAAAGGCGGCAAAATGCGGTAGTTCGGGAGTGTGTATGTAGTATTTCCGCCTTTTGTGCTATCGACGAACGGTATGTAATTAAAAATGTTCTCCTCACTCTCCTCCGTCGAAGAGTCGGAGGGTGCACCATTCTCCCGGCGGCGTCCGGGTAAAAGGTGCTCGCATCGGCTCTATTTCATATCTTTGAAAAACTCGGATATCATAAACGCCATCTCGAGCGCCTGGTTGGCGTTGAGGCGCGGGTCGCACTGGGTGTGGTATCTGTTTCCGAGTGCGTCTACCGTGATGTTGCAGCTCTGGCTTCCGGTGCACTCGGTGACATCTTCGCCGGTCATCTCGAGGTGTATGCCTCCGGCCACCGTACCTTCGGCGTTGTGAATCTGGAAGAACTGCTTCACTTCTGAAAGTATATTGTCGAACTCTCTTGTTTTGTAGCCGTTTTCTGTTTTGAATGTGTTGCCGTGCATCGGGTCGGAGCTCCACACCACCCTTTTGCCTTCCGCTTTTACGCGTCTTAACAGCGGCGGGAAGATCTCGCCTATCCTGTCGGCTCCCATACGTACTATGAGAGTCAGGCGGCCCGGTATGTTTTCGGGGTTGAGCCTCTCTATCAGAGCTATCAGCTCATCCTCTTTCATGCTGGGGCCCACCTTCACGCCTACAGGATTGTTAATGCCTCTGAAAAACTCTATATGCGCACCGTCGAGATCACGGGTTCTGTCCCCTATCCAGAGCATGTGCGCGGAGCAGTCGTACCACTTTCCGGTAAGTGAGTCTATGCGTGTGAGCGCCTCTTCGTAACCGAGCAGCAGAGCTTCGTGGGAGGTATATAGTACCGTCTCGTGAAGCTGAGGTGTGTTTTGGGGGGTGATTCCGCATGCGGCGATGAACTTCATAGCCTGGGTTATCTTTTCGGCGAGCTCCTCGTAACGCTTTCCGAGAGCCTTGTCTTTAACGAAGTCGAGGTTCCAGTTGTGCACCTTTGTAAGGTCGGCCATCCCGCCGCGCGAAAAGGCCCGCAGGAGGTTCAGTGTAGCGGCCGACTGATAGTAGGCTTTTATAAGCTTTTCGGGTCTTGCCTCCCTCGCTTCTGGGGCGAAGTCGGCTTCGTTCACTATGTCTCCCCTGTAGCTCGGCAGCTCAATATCGCCCTTCGCTTCGGTGTCTGAGCTTCTGGGCTTGGCGAACTGGCCCGCTATGCGTCCCACCTTGACGACCGGCTTGCCGCTGGAGTATGTCATGACGACGGCCATCTGCATCATCACTTTGAAGAGATTTTTGATCGTATCGGCGTTGAAAGCGTTGAAACTCTCCGCGCAGTCGCCGCCCTGAAGCAGAAACGCTTCTCCCTCACTCACCTTTGCAAGCTTGCTCTGCAGGTTTCTGGCCTCTTCCGCGAATATCAGCGGGGGGAAGCCCTTGAGCTCCTCTTCGACCCTCTTTACGCTCTCCAAATCTTTATATTCGGGCTGCTGTTTTATCGGAAAATCTCTCCAGCTCGATCTGCTCCATCTGCTCATTGCGTAAATCCTTGAAAAATTTGCGCAATAATACCATAAAAATAGCGAAAAAGGGGTGGTGCGGTGAAAGGAGGCGCCCGTTTAGGCACCTTGGAGCGTGTCGAAACGGGATGTCAGCTTATGTACTGTATGGCTTTTATCAGTTCGTCCGGGCGGGTAGAGAACCTGAGCGCTTCGCTCTTGTCGATAATGTGTCCCTGTACCAGTTTCACCATCACCTGTGTCTGTGTCTGCATGCCGCTTTCGCCCTGCCCGAGCTGCATCTGGCTGTATATCTGGTGAACCTTGTCTTCGCGTATCAGGTTGGAGATTGCGGGATTGTTGATCAATATTTCCGGTACCGCGACGCGTCCTCCGCCCACTTTCGGAAGAAGGGCCTGGGAGATGACCGCTACGAGAGATGTGGATAGCTGCGCTCTTACCTGCGGCTGTTCGTCTCCGCTGAATACGTCGATTATACGGTTAACCGTCTGCGCGGCCGAATTTGTGTGGAGCGTACCGAAGACAAGGTGTCCCGTCTCGGCCGCCGTGAGTGCAGCCGCGATCGTCTCTTTGTCGCGCATCTCACCGATCAGGATGACGTCCGGGTCTTCACGCAGGGCGTATTTTAGCGCCTGGGAAAACGAGTCGGTGTCGGTCCCTACGTTTCTGTGCGAAAAGAGTGACTGGTTGTTTTCGTGGACGAACTCTATAGGGTCTTCGACCGTGATTATGTGCTTTCGTTCGGTCATGTTGATCTCGTTAAGCATGGCGGCCAGCGTAGTCGACTTACCGCTTCCTGTAGGACCTGTGACCAGGATGAGCCCCTTTTCGCGCTGGATCAGCTTTTTGTATATTTGGGGCGCTTCGAGGTCGTCGATGCTCGGAATCTGGGTCGGAATGACACGAAACGCGGCCGCGACATCGTCCATAGTGCGGTAGTAGTTCGCCCTGAAGCGTCCTACCTCCGGAATCTGGATCGAGAAGTCGAGCTCTTTGTGCTCTTCGAAGCTCTTTTTCTGCTTTTCGGTGATGATGGAGTAGCACATCTCTTCGATAGTCTCTCCATCCAGCTTCGGCAGGTTGAGGGGAACCAGCCTGCCGTCGATACGGATCTGCGGTTCACTGCGGCTTACGAGGTGAAGGTCGCTCGCTTTGTATGCGACGACGTTTTTGAGAAGCTTCCTTATATCAAGGGTTATGTTGCTCATTGAAAATTTCCTTGTAGAGTTCTTCGTCGAATCCGACGATGATCTTTCCGTCGTCACACTCTATAACCGGCCGTTTGATCAGCATATTCTCCCTGCAGAGCCATTCGCGCTTTGCCTTTTCGTCCAGGTCGGCACTCTTGAGCCCGAGTTTGCGGTATGCGGCGCCGCGGCTGTTGAATAGGGTCTCTACGGAGACCTGCCGAAGCCAACGGTCGACGGTTTCACATCCGACGGATCTCAATTTAAAATCGACCGTTTCGAAATCGATGTTACGACCCTTTAAAAATTTTACCGCCTTTTTTACGGAGTCGCAGTTTTTGATGCCGTAAAGTCTCATTTTGGGGCAGGGTTATTCTATGATGCTCGGGACTACGAAGTAGTCATCTTTCACATCCGGGGCGTTTTTTAGAATCGTCTCTCTGATTTCGGGGTCCTCTTTCGGTATATCTTCGCGCATAGGCGTTCCGCCTTCGAGCGTGCTGAACGACGGGTCCAGACCCTCGGTGTCGAGCTCCGAGAGAATATCTACGAATCCTACGATCTTTTCGAGCTCTTCTATCATCTCTTCGCGTCTTCCCTCTTCGATTTTGAGCATCGAGAGCTTTTCGAGTTTCTGCAGCATGGCGTCGTCGAATTTCATTGTTTCAACCCTTCTCTTTTTTAACAAATCTTTTGATATGATAGCACACAAAAAATTAAGGGCGGCTCTAACGCGCCGGAGTGTCACAATGTTCATGCACGCCGCGCCGGAGCCCCGTTCATTCAGGAGTTGGAGTGAGTATCAAAGAGCAGATAGATTATGCAAAAGATGAGCTTACGCAGGATGAGAAGCTGCTTGCCGGACTGATCAAGATAGAGCGTTTCTACAAGAAGAACAGAGTCGCGATCATAGCCCTTGCGGTGATACTCCTTTTCGGTGCCGTAGGGTATATGGGTATGGAGTACTACAAGAACAAGAGGCTCGAGGCGGCCAACAGGGCCCTGCTTACGCTAAGCAAGAGCCCCGACGATGCATCCGCGCTTAAGCTTTTGAAAGAGAACGATCCGCAGCTTGCCGAACTCTTTGAACTCAAAAAGGCCGTAGGTAGCGGAGATATAAAGAGTCTCGAGTCGTTGAGCGGTAGCGAAGATGCGGTCGTCTCCGATCTCGCCGCATACCATCTGGGAGCCTGGAAGAGGGACGCCGAAAAGTTGAAGGGCTACAGGATGCGCAGCGAAGCTCTTCTTAGAGATTTCGCACTTTTCGATGAGGCGTACCTTCTGATGAAAGAGGGGAGGATAGAGGAGGGTGCGCAGCGCCTCTCTATGATAGAGTCTGATTCGCCGCTCAAAGCTGTGGCGCAGATGCTGGAGCACTACGGGGTCGCAAAGAGTAAAAAAGGCGGCGAATGATCAGAAGCTCCCTCTATATTCTCTTTCTCGCGTTTTTCGCCTTTACGGCAGGCGGATGTAGCGAGAAGAACTACTATGAACCCTCAAGAGTCGACGGAACCGTCACATACGACGGGGAACTGCCGGCTCCTATCGCCGAGGTTGGATACAGAAGCGCGACGCTCGAAAACGGCGCTGTCGTCACCTCTGAAGGTATGCAGAAATTCCGCCTTCCCGAAGGGTACCGCTTCATAGCCCAAAGCGGTGATCTCGTTGTCGCGGCCGGCGACTGCAAGCCCAACATAATCTACAACACTGTTACGAAAGAGAGCAGCGAAATCGATCTTCCAAGAAGGATAGTGGCGGCCATGTTCATTCCGGAGAGTGAGAAGATCGCGTTTTTGATAGAGGGGAACAGCTACGGGATCTACGACTACGGCAAGAGGAGCATTGTCGCCAAATATGAGTCCGATACCGCCCTGACCGCCGATATCCGCATAGCCTCTCCGATGATGCTGGAGAATCTGATCCTGATACCCACGCTCGACGGAAAGTTGGTGATACTTACGGCGCAAGAGGGAAAAAAGGTGCGCGAAATTATCGTCGGAAAAGGGGATGAGTTCA
>WGAW01000038.1 GCA_015494675.1 Hydrogenimonas sp.
CTGGCAGAGGCTCCACGGGGTGCTCTCGGCCACTGGGTACGCATAGAGAACGGAAAAGTGGCGAACTACCAGGCGGTAGTCCCCTCCACATGGAACGCCTCGCCGCGTGACGGAAAGGGACGCATGGGAGCGTACGAGGCCAGCCTGATAGGAACCAAAGTGGCCGACGTGAACCAGCCGCTGGAGATCCTGCGCACAATTCACAGTTTCGACCCCTGTATCGCCTGTGCGGTACACATTGTCGATACAAAAGGAAAAGAGCTCGGCGTCTACAAGGTCGACACAAGCTGCTCTATCTAAGGAGGTAGCATGAAACCGTTGTACAAGAGGGTCAGGCGGATGACCGCGACCGGCCGTATCATACACTGGATCAACGCTATATGTGTGCTGACCGCCGTGATAACGGGTCTATATATAGCACATCCGTATTACCAGACACTGATAGCCGATCCGGCCGTAGACAAATATGTGATGGCATGGAACAGATGGGTCCACTTCATAGGAGCGATCATGCTCGATGTCACATCGATAGCCATAGCATATCTCTACTTTTTCAGCCGATTCGAAAAGGCCTACAAAAAGTTGATCCCTACCGGAAAGAACGTCAAAGAGTTTTTCGAAGTGATTTTCAACCTGCTCACTTTCAACCGAAGAAAGAGATTCGACTCGACGCATAACGACAGCTTCAATGCGGTCTACTTCGCGATTTTGCACCTGATGCTCGTCTGGATGCTTCTAACCGGTCTTCAGCTCTATGTTCACGGGCTCGAATCGGGGCTCAGTTCGATAGGGAAGTGGTGGCCGGCACTTCTGCACTACGCTACCGACTGGACCATCGCCGCGACAGGCGGTACGCTGATGGATGTTCGTATCTCCCATCACATTACGATGTGGTGGATCGTCTCGTGGGTAGTGTTTCATATCTACTACCAGATATGGCGGACCATCTACTGGCAGGAGGGCGATATGGCGATCGTCTTCGGCGGAAGCAAATTCGTCAAAAAGTGAGATGAGGTTGTGAATTGAGCGAAGAGGGAGGCGTGGCTGTAATAGGTGTGGGCAACATCCTTTTCAAAGACGAGGGTGTCGGCATCTACGCCGCCCGCTACCTTCAGGAGAACTTCGACTTCTCCCCCGAAATAGAGATAGTGGACGGCGGAACGCTCGGCTTCAAACTCATGAGCTACTATCAGAGTTTCGACAGGGTTATCATTCTCGATACCGTATCTATTAAAGACGAAGCGGGAGCTGTCTACAACCTCCCCTCCGATGCGCTGATGGGGCTCGGAAGCTACCGTCAGACCGCACATGAAGTGGAGGTGGTGGAGATGCTCGAAATCTGCTCGATGCTGGAGAAGATGGCCGAAGTGTCCGTCATAGGTATCGTTCCGCACGATATCGAGAGTGTAGATATCTCTTTGACCGACAGAGTGAAAGAGAGTTTCAACGCACTGATAGACGAGACGATCCGCCATCTGCAAAGATGCGAAATAGTCTGCAGCCGAAAAAACGGCGCTTCGCTCGATGAGATCATAGAGATATACAACTCTCCGACCATGAATGATCAGACCGGATTTTCCCAACAAGGATAGAGATGGCATTTCTTTTCGAGATAGAGTATGGCGCGCCTCACGGCTATATTTCCGATTTCGCCGAAGCGCTGGCCGTGAGTGAGGGTGCCGATGTCTCCATTATGCAAAACGGCGCCGCCGTTACGATTATCGGCGACGAGAGAGATCCGAATCTGGCGCGCTACCTCGAAAGAGTCGCAGAGATGCTCCCGGCCTCCTGTTTTATGGGCGCCTCTTCGCACCGCATAACGGAAGGCGGAGTCCCAAGACTCAAAAAAGAGCGAAAGAGCAGGCTTCCGCACTCCATCGCCCCCTGCATAAAGTGTACCAGAGAGATGTTCGACCCATCATCGAGACGCTACTACTACCCCTTCACAGGCTGCAACTGCTGCGGTGCGCAGTATCCGTTTTTAGAAGAGTACCCTTTCGTACGCCAAAATACGCTGATGAGCTTTTTCGAGCCGTGCGAAGAGTGCAAAAACGAGAGCCGTACAGATCCTTTCAGGCTCGACTTTCCGCTCATAAGCTGCCACGAGTGCGGCATACCTGTAAGGGTTACAGACAAAAGGGGTGAACGGTACGCCAACGATCCGGAGAGTTTCAAAAGGCTCTTCGAAGTCGCGGCAGCCGCTCTGTGCGAAGGGAAAAAGGTACGCATAAAGACACTCTTCGGAGAGAGGACCTTCTACGATGCGAAGATCCGCGACGCCGAAGGCGAAAATGTGATGATGGTAACGGACGCTTCGAAACTCGACTCTCTCTGCCTTCTGACAAAAGAGGAAAAAGAGGCGCTTTTTTGCATAGAGAGGCCGCTTATCCGCGCCGCCGTGGCGGACGAAAGCCTCTATGGGGCATACGGCAGGTTTACGCTGCTGAAGTACCCGGACGAGGGCTTCTGCATCCTTCTTGCAAAAGAGCTGCTCGGTCTCGGGCGTTCACACATAGCCTACGAGCCGGGCGCCGCCGGAGGGACCGATATGGTGATAGATTTCGACCTCGCCATAGAGCCGCAGAGGGATAGCAGACTCTTTGTCGACAAGTCGGCCAGATTCTTTGTCGAGGGGGAGCGCACGCTCTTTCCTCTCCGTTTCGACCGGCGGAGCGACAGGATCGCGGTCGCCCACGATATGGCAGCCGTACCGGATAGAGAGGGGGTGCTCATCGACAGGGTCGATAAGTTCGAAAGCGCCGAAGCTTCGGCGCTTTTCCTGCTTGAAAACGAAGATGTCGATATGCACCACTCCCGCACCGTCCGATTCTCGCAAGAGGTAGGTTCCGTGCTCTCCGTACTTCTCGAGCACGGTGTGCAGAACGAGAGTGCGATAGGCGTATATTTCGACGAGGAGCCGACATTCATCTATCACGACGGACGGAAGCAGATAACGGCCGTGCCGCCGATGGAGTTCGACTCCGCAAAGCTGAAAAGCGGCATAGAGGCACTTCGCGAAGGATCCAAAAGACTCGTAAAAAATTTTACAGAGAGATTTCCCGAAATCTCCGAAACGCTCTTTGAATCTGCGGATATATTCGAGGCCGCCGCCATAATTGCGGGGCTTCCCGAGCCCGGATTCGAGAGCCTTTGTGAAGAGTCGCTCAAATTCGGAGGCAAAGGGGGGCTAAAGATCGATATGAAGCTGAAAAACAGCCGTTTCGACCCATACGCCTTTTTGGCCAGTCTCATGAGCTACAGGCTCGGCGGCGCAAACAGCGAACTGCTCGCCTACTCGATCTTCGAATCTTTCGGCGACTATATAAGCGAAACCCTCGTAGAGCTGAAGAGCCGTTCAAAAGCGAAACATACGGTGCTGTGCGGAAAGGCCTTCGGCAACCGGCCGCTCTTTGGCAGGGTGCGGAAAAATCTCGAGAGAGATGGTTTTCTTATGAATAGGGCATTGCCGATAGATAGGGAGAACGCACTCTTTGGCGCACTCGCACTCTGATATGAAAAGGTACCGGTTGCAGATAAGAGGTGTCGTCCAGGGTGTCGGCTTCAGGCCGTTTGTATATCGTCTGGCCAGCCAGATCGGCCTTGGCGGCTATGTATGCAACGACGGCAGGGGTGTTACCGCGGAGCTAGAAGGCGTCAGCGACGCGCTCGACCTCTTTTTCGAGAGGTTACGGAGCGAACTGCCGCCGCTTGCACGCATTGACTCTGTAGAGAAAAGAGAGATCGCTATTCTCGGCGA
>WGAW01000039.1 GCA_015494675.1 Hydrogenimonas sp.
ACTCTATTTGTGGCACTCCCTGATTACCGGCTCCGGTTTGCCTATGTAGTAACCCTGAAGGTAGTCGATGCCAAGCTCCCTGCACATATCGGCGATCTCTTCATTTTCGACATACTCGGCGATAGTCTCTATTCCGAGCTTCTTCGCGAAATGGACGATACTCTCGACGAGCATCTTCGAATCTTCGTCCGTTACGAGATAGCGGATGAGCGAAGCGTCTATCTTGTAGTAGTCGACCTTCATCTTCAGAAGGTAGTGGAAGTTCGAGTAACCGCTGCCGAAATCGTCTATGGCTATCTTGGCTCCGAATCTGTGTACGTTACCGATAAATTCGTTGATCAACACAAAGTCCGATATCTCTTCGGATTCGAGTATCTCGAAAGTAACGCGCTCGGGACTCGGGTAGTCTCTGAGCGCTTTGTATATATAGTCCCGACACATAGCATCTTTTATGTCGTTCATAGAGAGGTTGAGAGAGAAACTGCAGCTACAGTTTTTGAAGTAGGCGAACGCCTCTTTTATCATGATTCTCGTTATGCTGGCATATAGCCTGCTGTTTTGCGCAACTTCGAGAAATTCGTCGGGTGCATGCGTATTTCCGTTTCTGTCTATGAGCCTTACAAGCACCTCGTATCTTCTGACTCCTGAGTCTCCGACCTTCACTATCGGCTGGAAATAGGGGACTATCCTATTCTCTTCGATCGCATCCTCGATCTCTTTCATCCATCGGATATGACGCTTGTAATCGGCCTCCAGACCCGTAGCGTTCCTGTAGTACTCATACGCCTTTTTTCTCTTTTTGGCCGCATTGAGCGCTACCGAGGCCTTCTCTATCAGCCTTTCGGTCTGATTCTCGACCACCCCTCCCGTCACGGTTATGCGCAGCCCCTCGAGCTCTTTGCTCTCGAAAGTGGTGCGGTGGATCTCGCTCATAATCTCTTCGATCTTTTTCGGATCACACCGGCCGTACCCGACAATCACGAACTCGCTGCCGCCGATCCTGTATAGCTTCGTATCGGGAGGGATAATCCTTTTTAGGCTTTTGGCTATATCTTTTAGAACCTTGTCACCCAGTTCGAAGCCGTAGTAATCGTTTAGCTCTTTGAACCGGTCTATATTCAAAAGCAGCATAGAAACAGGTCTGCTCCCCTCCAGATCCTTTTTGAGCCGGTAGATGTTACCTAGTTTGGTAAGCGGATCTATAAAGAGCGAAGCGAGCAGTTTATCGTAATAGAAGCGTATCCTCGACATCAGAGTATTGAAAGAGTTCTCGAGCATCTTGAGCTCTTTGCAGTCGGTATCTATCTCTATCTGTCTACTCAGGTCCGTATCTTCCCTTATCTTCGCTATCTCGGTGCTAAGCTCGGTCAGAGGCACCACAAGACGCCTGTCGAACACCCAGTAGAAAAGTGCGAAAAAGAGGAGAAGAAAGAGCGCGAGAGTAAGGATGAAATAGAAGATCATCTGATCGAGCGAAACGATGATCTGCTGGGCGGGCATTTTTATATCTATGACACCGTTTATATCGCCCGCTTTCGCGTTCTGATGGCACTTCAGACACCTCTGCTCCACACGTATCGGGTAGAGGTAGCGGATTGCGTTCTCTCTGTCGATACGTATTATCTCACGTCCTTTAAGAGCCTCTTTGATCAGAGGGTCCGACTCTACCTTTTTGTAATCTTCGGGGATACGTCCGTAAAGCTCCTCTACTATACCGCTTCTGTATGTCTGTATATTCATACCCGGGCGGATAGTATTGAGCCGCTCCAGAATCTTTTTTATATCCTCTTTGCTCCACCCCTCCTGCATCTTCGTATATAGGTTTTCGAAAACCAGTTCGCTGCTGTGGCGCGCATCTTCTATCGCCAGTTCGGTCAGCGCCTGACGCTTCAGGTAGAAGCCCACAGCCAACTCGATGGCGAGACTTACAATCAAAAAGATGCCGATCGTATTGAGCATACGGCGGCGTATTGTGACAAGCTTTTTCGTTGACATAGCAAGATTATATCCAAAATCCTGCTTACAATCTGATTTTACGCAAAATGTGTAAAATCGTCTCGAAATCTCTGATTTCGAAGCTTTAGGGGGTTGTAGGGCCGCTCACCCCTGCCAAATTACTGGCTTTGCCCGGAATTTGCGTAACATCGGTTATGATGTCTCGCTGCGATCTTTGACAAATCTCCTGTATAGCATAGGCAGCAGCACCAATGTGAGTGCAGTCGATGTTATCAGCCCGCATATGACGACGATGGCAAGCGGCTTCTGAATCTCAGAACCTGGGCCCGTGGCAAAGAGCATAGGAACCAGTGAAAGCGCCGCTATCGAAGCGGTCATCATGACCGGCCTGAGCCTTCGCTTCGCACCCTCTATCACAACCTCCGAAATGGTGAGATTTTTGGCAAGCTCGTTGAAATAGCTTATCATCACGACACCGTTTAGCACGGCTATTCCCAAAAGAGCGATGAAACCGACCGATGCCGGGACCGACAGGTAGCTGTTTGTGAGGTAGAGACCGAAGATGCCCCCTACCATCGCCAGCGGAATCGTCGTGAAGATGATGGCACTCTGTAAAACAGAGCGGAAAGTCATATAGAGAATCATAAATATCAGTACAAGCGCTATCGGTACGACGATCATAAGGCGCTGCATAGTAGCCTGCTGGTTTTTGAACTGCCCTCCGTAGCTTATCGAGTAGCCTGTGGGCAGTTTCACCTCTTTTGCGATGTTGGCTTTCAGGTTCTCCACGAAGCTTACAAGGTCCGTGCCGGTAACGTTGGTCTGGATCGATACGAAACGCCTTGCATGCTCATGCTTTATCTCGACCGGCCCGCTGCTTCTGACTATGGTGACCACTTCGCCAAGCGAAATAGGCTCTCCCGTGGAGCCTACGAGGTAGAGCTCGTCGAGATTCTTGCGAAGGTAGTCGCCGCGGATTATGATGGGAAACTGTTTCATCCCCTCGTATACGGTCCCGGTCTCCACTCCGCTCACAGCCGCTTTGAGCAGATGCGCCACATCGGCCTTGTCGAGGCCGTAGCTTCCCATCTTCTC
>WGAW01000040.1 GCA_015494675.1 Hydrogenimonas sp.
TATTGACCGCCTTTTTGCAAAGCGGCGACAGAGTTTTATGTGCAGGGGGATTCTTCGGCGGAACTTACGCTATGATGAGAGAGACGATGCCGCGCTTCGGCATAGAGACGGAGTTTTGCGATGTCGACGACTTCGACAGGATGGAAAAGAGTCTCGAAAACGGAGCGAAGATACTCTTTGTAGAGAGTGTCGGAAACCCGAATCTCAGACTTCCGGATATTCGACGAATGGCTATAATGTGTGACCGTCACGGGGCGCTCTTTGTGGTAGACAATACACTTACCCCGCTTATCGTACAGCCGCTCAAAATGGGTGCCGATATGGTGGTCTATTCTACTACAAAGATAATAAGCGGTCACTCTGCGGCCCTTGGAGGGGCGGTAGTTTTTCGTGCACTGAAGAGTGGGGAGGAGAAGTTGTTGAACCCGAAATTCGCTTCCATCCATCCCATCCTCAAAAAAGGCGGAGCCGCCATGATGATGGTGTTGAAAAAGAGGGCCATGCGCGACTTCGGCATGAGTGCAAACGCGTTCGCATCGTTTTTGACGATGGTTGGGCTGGAGACTCTGGCCCTTAGAACCGAAAGGGTCAACACCTCTGTAAAGAAGCTTGCGCAGCTTCTGCACGACGAAGGGGTAAGAGTGAGGCATCCGAGTCTTGCGGATCATGAACACCATCTGCGATACGAAGCGCTTTTTGCGGACGGATGCGGACCGGTATTGACTGTCGACTGCGAAACGGGAGAGAGGGCGTTTGCTTTTTTGAACGAGTTGAAGATACCTATACAGACCGCCAATATAGGAGACAACCGGACGCTGGCTCTGCATATGGCGAGTACTATCTATCGCGATTTTACCGAAGAGGAGAGAAGAGAGATGGGAATAACTCCCGGACTCGTTAGGGTTTCAGTGGGCCTGGAGACTCCTTTGGCACTTGCGGAAGATATGATAGGAGCATGGAAAAATAGCATCGGCTGACTTCAATACACTCTCATTAATCCCCAATATATCGGCCTTTATCGGCTGTAGACTTGAAAAATCCCAAAAATATGATATACTTAAAATAAACTAAAACGCGTGCCCTCGACGGGCACCGGAAATTTTCGCAAAAAGGAACGGGTGTTGGCTCAGAAAGAGTGGATCGAAAGTGAAAGCGAGGTCGATCTCGACGAACCGGAACTCTACAAAGTGATCATGTGGAACGATGACTATACGACAATGGATTTCGTTGTCGAGATTTTGGCCGATATATTTAACAAGAGTTACGAGGAGGCGATCGAGATCATGCTTGCGATTCATGAGAAGGGCAAGGGTATCTGCGGTCGCTACACGTACGAAATCGCAGAGACCAAAGTGCACCAGGCCGTCAAAAGGGCCAGGGCCAACGAGTTTCCTTTGCGGGTAACAATGGAGAAAGAATGATTAGTAAAGATCTGAACGATATTTTCAAAGAGGCTGTCAAATATGCCAAAATGCACAGGCATGAGTACCTGACGGTCGAACACATTTTTCTTGCCGTGCTTCTGAGCCGTCAGGGAGCACAGATTCTCGAAGCGGCAGGGGCCGATGTGGAGAAGCTCAAAAAGAGGATAAACCAGCATCTTCTCACCTCTTTGAGGCCGCTTCCGGAAGGGGTTTCTCGTGAGCCGTTCGAGACGGTGGCGCTTTCGAGGGTTATAGAGCATATGATCCGGCACGCCCAGAGCGCAGATAAAAAAGAGGCGAGCATAGGTGATCTGCTGGCATCCATCTTCAACGAAGAGCACTCTTTTGCCGTCGCGCTCATGAACTCTTACGGAATAAACCGTTTGAGTATCCTCGAGGTGATTGCCGACTCTGGCGGACAGAGCGAAAAGAGCGGGAAGGAAGAGGAAGAGGAGAGCGAGTATCTTGGGCAGTTTACCGTAAACCTCGTCAAGCGGGCGCGCGAAGGGAAGATAGATCCCGTAATAGGCCGCGAAAACGAGATAGAACGCGTCATGCAGATTCTTTGCCGCCGAAAGAAGAACAACCCTGTGCTTGTAGGCGAACCGGGTGTAGGAAAGACGGCCATAGCGGAGGGGCTGGCTCTCGAGATCGCAAACGGTAACGTACCGGAAATGCTCGAAAATACGGAAGTGTATGCACTCGATATAGGGACGTTGATAGCGGGGACGAAGTATCGGGGAGACTTTGAAAAGCGCCTCAAAGGAGTGCTGCAGGAGCTCCAGGAGCGCAAAAACGCCGTTCTTTTCATCGACGAGATCCACAATCTCGTAGGTGCCGGCGCCACCAACGGCGGAAGCATGGATGCATCGAACCTTCTTAAGCCGGCACTAGCGGGCGGAGACCTCAAATGTATAGGGGCGACAACGTTCGAAGAGTACCGCAACTTTTTCGAAAAAGATCGCGCGCTGAGCCGCCGATTTGCGAAGGTCGACGTCGCAGAGCCGAGTTTCGATGATACGTTGAAGATTCTCAAGGGTCTCAAATACAAGTACGAAACGCACCACGATGTCCACTTCAGCGAAAAGGCGCTGAAAACGGCGATAGACCTTTCGGTCAAATATATGCACGAGAGGTTTCTCCCGGACAAGGCGATCGACATCATCGACGAGGTCGGAGCCTCTTTCAGACTCAAGGCCAGAAAGCGCCGCCGCGTAAATGAGCGAGATATCGAAGATGCGGTAAGCCGAATGTTGAACCTTCCTCCGGCGCGGGTCAGCAGCGACGATCTGGCAACGCTTCAGAACCTCGAGAGCGTCCTAAAGAGCCGCATAATCGGCCAGGACCGAGCTGTAGAGGAGGTGGCCGCCGCCATCAAGAGGGCGCGCGCCGGTCTCGGCGCACCCAACAAGCCGGTCGGCTCTTTCCTCTTTGCCGGGCCAACCGGGGTCGGAAAGACCGCGTTGGCACTCGAGCTATCCGAAGCGCTCGGAGTCCACTTCGAACGCTTCGATATGAGCGAATATATGGAGAAACATGCGGTAAGCCGACTCATAGGCGCACCTCCGGGATACGTCGGTTACGAGCAGGGGGGGCAGCTTACCGAAGCGATAAGGAAGCATCCGCATACGGTGCTCCTGCTAGATGAGATAGAGAAGGCGCATCCCGACCTGATACAGGTTCTGCTGCAGGTGATGGACAACGCCATGCTTACGGACAATACCGGTAACAGGGCCGACTTCAAAAACGTCATCATAATCATGACATCGAATGTGGGCGCTACAGAAGCCAACGTCATGGGTTTCGGCGCCAGAAGCGAAGCGAAACACGATTCCGCAATCAAATCGGCCTTCTCTCCGGAGTTCAGAAACAGGCTCGACGCGGTTGTGCGTTTCGAGCATCTGGGCTTCGAGGATGTCAAGAAGATCGTCGACAAGTTCATCGACGAACTGAACGCGCAGATGGCCGAGAGAAAGATAGTCATTAAACTTTCGGATGCCGCAAGAGGCTACCTTGCCAAAGAGGGGTATGACGAGGCGATGGGCGCAAGGCCTCTGGGTCGTGTCATAGCCGAGAAGATCAAGGCGCCGCTTACCGAAGAGATACTCTTCGGCTCGCTGAGAGAGGGCGGCGAGGTGCACTTCGGCGTAAAAGGAAAAGCGCTCAGTTTCAAGGTTGCCGAGCGTGTCTGACGGGCCCGGAATTCCCAGGCTCGGATTTGACCATATATTCCCCGATCCGCGCTATGCGATGAGAGAGGGGCTTCTGGCCTACGGGGGCGATCTAAACCCCGATCGCGTCCTTGCGGCCTACCGGAAAGGGATATTTCCCTGGTACAACGAGGGAGACCCGATACTCTGGTGGTCGCCCGACCCCAGGCTTCTACTCTACCCCGATGGGTTCAAAATCTCCAGATCTCTTAGAAAAAAGCTTCGTCAAAAACGCTTTTCGGTAAAATTGGACCGAAACTTCACTCCGGTCATGCGCCACTGTGCGAAGATACCGCGGCGCGGGCAGCAGGGGAGCTGGATTCTGCCGGAGGTGATAGAGTCGTACACCGCTTTGCACCTGCGCGGTTTCGCCCACTCGGTCGAGGTTTACGACGGCCAAGGTAAGCTGGTGGGAGGACTCTACGGTATCAGTACGGGCAGAGCATTTTTTGGAGAGTCGATGTTTTCGCTCGTTCCGGACGCTTCCAAAGTTGCACTGGCGCATATGGTCGAACTGGCCAAAATTTGGAATTTCGATTTTATTGACTGCCAGATACCCTCAGACCATCTGATCAGGCTCGGAGCCGTTAGAGTCGATCGGGAGAGGTTTCTGGATGAGCTGGAACAGACCCAAAGAAGCCTCGGAGTGCACGGAAGCTGGAGAGAGTACGAACACCTGCTTGCCGAGATGGAGTGGTGAGGTAATTGAAGAAGGAGATTTTGTATGGTAAATGAGCGTATCGGTTTCTCTTTGTGGCTCGACTTTATAGAGCGGGACCATCTGCGGAAGGAGTTTGGGCTGCTTGTGGCCGACGGCGTTATCAACGGTGCGACTAGCAACCCCGCAATATTCGCATCCTCCATAGAGACTTCACCGGCCTACACCGCGCAGCTCGACACTCTGCAAAACCACTCCGCAAAAGCGAAGTACGAGGCATTAGCCACAACCGACATAAGAATGGCCGCCGAAGCTCTCTACCCTCTTTACGAAGAGGGCAGAGACGGTTTTGTGAGCATAGAGGTGGATCCATTCCTGTGCGACGATGTCGAAGGTACAGTCGAAGAGGGGCGCAGGCTCTACAAGCAGATCGGCATGGAGAATGTCATGATCAAGGTGCCCGCTACGGATGCCGGATACAGGGCGATGAAGAGCCTGATGAGCGAAGGAATCCACGTAAACGCGACTCTCATATTCTCTCCGTTTCAGGCTATGCGCTGCCTCGATGCGATGCAGGAGGGGCTCAGAATCTACAGGGCCGGCGGGGAGAAAAACGTCCGGGGAGTCTTGAGCGTATTTGTCAGCCGATTCGATAGGGCGCTCGACGAGAAGCTCGAGAGTCTCGGTCTGCAGCCGGGGAGGTTCGGAATCGTCAACGCCGCCAGGATCTACAATATGGTCGAAGCTCGAAAAGAGAGGGCGATTAGAACACTCTTTGCCAGTACCGGTGTTAAAGGGAACGCCTACGAGGCCGATTATTACATCAAGGAGTTGATGGCGCCGCACTCGGTCAATACCGCCCCGCTTGCAACTATAGAGGCTTTTATGGAGCACCCGCTTCATGCACCGAAGCTCCCGATGGACGAAGCGGCGATCGATACCTTTTTCAAAGCCGTCGAAACGGCAGGCATAGATGTGCGGAGTCTCTACGAGAGACTTATCGACGAAGGGCTCGAGGCTTTTAAAGAATCCTTTGCAAGACTACTATCCCATTTGGAGTGAAAGAGACGATGGAAAATACAGAACTTGACCGCAATGTTGATGTAAACGAACTGACGTTCGAGATGACAAAGAGAATCCGGCAGTATATGAAAGGGCTCATCGAGCACGAGGGAAGCGATTTGCACATAAAGGCCAACTCACAGGTTCGTGCACGAATAAACGGAGATATTGTAACGGTTACGAAAGAGAAGATCACCAAAGAGGAGTCGATCATGCTGGCGAAAGAGATGCTTCGCCGGCGTTTTGCCGAGTTTGTCGAAAAAAAAGAGATCGACTTTCTCTATGTTTACGACGAGAAGATCCGTTTCAGGGGAAACATGTTTTTCCAGATGGACGGTGTTTCGGCGGTATTCAGGGTGATTCCGGTAGAGATTATGACGATAGACCAGCTCGAACTGCCGGAGGCTCTTCACAAGCTGACCGACATCTCCCGCGGGCTTGTTCTCGTTACGGGGGTGACGGGCTCGGGAAAATCGACGACCCTTGCGGCGCTTATCGACGAGATAAACAGAAAGCACAGAAAACATATAATCACCATTGAAGATCCTATCGAGTTTGTCCATAAAGATAGAAAGTGTCTTATCAACCAGCGGAGTATCGGGCAGGATTCACTCAGTTTCGCCAACGCCCTCCGATCGGCTCTGCGTGAAGACCCAGACATCATACTGGTCGGAGAGATGCGTGACGTCGAAACGATCGATACGGCACTCCATGCCGCCGAGACGGGTCACCTGGTCTTCTCGACGCTCCATACGCTGGATGCGAAAGAGACGATCAACAGGATCATCAGCGTCTTTCCGGCAGAGGACCAGAACCGTGTGCGAAACACTCTCGCCTCTGTGCTTGAAGGTGTTCTTTCTCAAAGACTTGTAAAGACCGTGGACGGAAAGAAGACGGCGGCCGTGGAGATACTTTTTAATACATCGTATATCCAGAAACTTATTCTAGAGGGGCGCGACATGGAGATAAAGGAAGCGCTCGACGAGGGAACGCAGATTTACGGGACCCAGAGTTTCGATACCGCTCTTTTGAAACTGTATCAGAAGGACAAAATTTCCATGAAAGAGGCCCTCAGGCACGCATCGAGCCCAAGCGATCTGAAGCTTCGCATAGAGGGCATGAACGCCAACATAAAAGCCGGAGAGGCAGGAGAGAGCGCATATATCCCCGAACACGACTCGGACATTTTCTCTTTAAAAGAAGATTAAACAGAATTTCGGTAAAATTCGCCTCTTAAAGTACTTACGGTACTTGAATATTTCATGTTTAAGGACAAAATAATGTTGGAAGGAATCGTTAGAGAGAGTATCGGCAAGAGCGATGCAAAAAAACTTCGCCGAGATGGTTATCTAATCGCCAACATCTATGGAAAAGGGCTTGAGAACACTCACGCCGCATTCAAGATGGGTGAATTTATCAGAACCGTCCGCCACAAAGAGAAACTCGCGTTCCCCATAAAGGTGGGAGGAAAAGAGATGGATGTGGTCATTCAGGAGTATCAGCTTCACCCTGTAACCGATCAGATTCTGCATGTAGACCTGATGGTCGCCCAGCCCGGTGTGGAGACCCACTACATGGTACCGGTAAAAACGGTCGGAACACCCAAAGGACTCAAAAACAAGGGCGTTTTGGCAATCTCCAAAAAACGTATCAAAGTAAAAGGTACGATAGAGAACATTCCCGAGTCATTCACTCTCGATGTCAGCGATCTGGATGTCGGAGACGCCATCCTGGTCAGGGATATTCCGGAGTCGGACAAATACAAAATCATGGTAGCCGGACGAGTACCTGTTGTCGGGGTTATCAAAGCGAAATAAGAGTCTGCTGTGTGGCTAGTCGTCGGCCTTGGAAACCCTGGCGTTCAATATGAGACGACTCGCCACAATATAGGCTTTCTTACGCTCGACAGAGTGCTGCGGAGGGTGCAGGCGCACCCTGCATCCTCATCTTCGTTTCACGGAGAACTCTACAAAACATCCAATCTACTTCTACTTAAACCCGTAACTTTCATGAACCGCTCCGGCATCAGTGTGCAGGCGGTAAAACAGTTTTACAAGGTGGAACTCGAACGTATCATAGTGATACACGACGATCTCGATCTGCCGTTCGGGTCGGTTCGTTTCAAACAGGGCGGCGGCAGCGGCGGCCATAACGGTCTGAAGTCTATCGATGCTGCCGTCGGAAACGGATATCTGCGCGTAAGGATGGGAATAGGAAAACCCGCCTACAAGTCCCAGACGGCCGATTATGTATTGAGCCCGTTCACTCCCGAAGAGAGTGCGGTTCTGCCGGAGTGGATGGAATATGCCGCAGAGGCGGCACTGGAGCTTACACGCCATACTCTGGAGTATGTGGCTTCGCGTTACAGCGTCAAAAACGGGAGATGGAAAAATAGATGAGAATGTTTCGCTATGTCTCCTGGCTCTACCTGCGCCACTTCTTTCTTATAGCTTTCGCACTAGCCTTTTTCTTTGCCGGTCTCGACTATATGCAGAACGCTTCGAAGCTGACCGGGTTCAACATAAAAATTCTCTATATGTTTTACAAAGGTTCGTACGCTCTGAGCCTTCTATTTCCAATAGCGCTCGTTCTATCGATGATCGTTGCAAAGATGGCGCTGATACGATCGAACGCACTTGTCAGCTTTTACGCCCTCGGTTACTCCAAAAAGGAGGTTCTGCGCCCTTTTATCTTTGTCTCGTTCATATTGACACTGCTCTATATCGCACTGCACTTTACCACTTTCGTAAACTCCGAACTATATGCTAAGGCTCTGATGCACAAGAAACATAACCTGACCGTTACGCGCAATCTATTCGTAAAATATAACGACAGTTTCGTCTACATATCACAGCTCATTCCCTCGAAAAAAGAGGCGAAAGATATTCGAATATACAGAATGCGCGACGGTGATCTCGTGCAGATCATCTACGGCAAAAGCGCCATATTCGACGGCAGCAGATGGCTCATAGCGGATGCGAAGATTGTGACCAAGCCCCATGTGGAGGGGCTCTCTTCCCAGGGGCTCGAAATAGAGCATAAAAACGGAGTTCAGACACTTGAAGGGTTCAAGCCGAAAATTCTGACCTCCGTCTTCGAAGGGAAAAGATACTACACGATCCAGGATGCCTACGATGCGCTAAATCTGCTGATATCGCAGAAGCTTGAGACGTCGAAAGTCCGTTCGATTCTCTACTACATGGTCGTATCCCCCTTTTTCGCAATGTCTCTTGTGATCATATTTTTCCTCTCTATTCCGCCGCATGCCAGAAGTACCAATCTGCTGCTGGTCTCTTTCGTTCTAACCGGAACGACCCTCTTTGTCTGGGGTATCATTTATCTTCTCTACCGCATAAGCCTGAGCGGCGTAATATTGCCCGAGCTCGGAACGGTCGCCGCGACAGCACTGCTTGCGGCCGTAGCGCTCTACAACTATATGTTCAAGACCGCCGGATAGTCAGATACGGAACGAAACAAAAAGGCAACGTAACGGCAGTCGAGGCGGTATGACGATCGGCTGTTTCGTTTTCATTCGTTTTGCATGAGAGGGCACCATATTTCGGGTGAAATCTCTACTTTAACGATTTTTTGATAAAATACCCATATTTACGTAAAATCCTGATGTTAGCCTTTTGCAATCCACTTTTCGAAATCGGAGATTTCGAAGATAGTGGGATAGCGGGCAGGCCGGCTCCCGCAAATTCCGGGCTTTGACCGAAATAGCGCAGAGGTCGGTTTTCAGTATTGAAAAAATTTTCAGTTAAAGGCCTTTCTTGATCGACTTCAAAGCACTTGCAGAGAAATATGACACGCCGCTGTACGTATATGACTTCGCGCATATAACAAGACAGTACGAAGAGCTGAAAAAAGCCTTCTCCGGAAGAAAGTCTCTCATAAGCTACGCCGTCAAGGCAAACTCCAACCTCTCCGTGATTTCGCATCTTGCCGAACTCGGGTCCGGTGCCGATTGCGTCTCGATAGGCGAAGTTCGCAGAGCGCTGCTCTCCGGTATTCCGAAGTATAAAATAATCTTCAGCGGAGTCGGCAAGCGAGACGACGAGATCGAAGAGGCTCTAAGGGAGGATATTCTGCTTTTGAACCTCGAGAGCGAAGCGGAGATGGAGCGCGTCGAAGAGATCGCGAAAAAGATCGGCAAAGAGGCCAGAATAAGCATAAGGGTAAATCCAAATATCGACCCCAAAACACACCCGTACATATCTACCGGTCTGCATGAAAACAAATTCGGTGTAGATCTCGAAACGGCCAAGCGTATGTATATACGCGCCAACAACTCCGGGCATCTGGACCCGGTAGGGGTACATTTTCATATCGGTTCCCAGCTTACCGAACTGGACCCGATAAAAGAGGCCGCAGCGATCGTCGCCGATCTCGTTCGCAGCCTGAAGGCGATAAAGATCGATATCCGCTTTTTCGACGTGGGCGGCGGGATCGGAATCGTATACGATGACGAGAAGACGATAGAGCCTTACGACTATGCCCAGGCGATATTTTCGGTTCTGCACGGACTGGACGTGACGGTCGTCTGTGAGCCGGGGCGCTTCATGGTCGGAAACAGCGGCTTTTTCCTGACGCGGGTGCTTTATGAAAAGGTCAACGAAGGGAAAAGGTTCGTCATCGTCGACGGCGGTATGAACGACCTTCTGCGCCCGAGTCTCTACAACGCCTACCACAGAGTAGAGGTGGTTGGCAAAAGCGGTGAGTGTAGCGAAGCGGACCTGGTGGGCCCGGTATGTGAAAGCGGCGACTTCTTCGCGAAAAGTCGTATGCTGCCTGCAACCGAACCGGGCGATCTGGTGGTTGTGCACAGTGCCGGGGCCTACGGCTTCGTCATGGCAAGCAACTACAATACACGCCCAAGACCGGCCGAAGTGGCGATCGTGGAGGGGAAAGAGCGCTGCATAAGGGCGAAAGAGAGTTTCGAAGATCTTATCAGACTGGAGAAGATGTGCCTATAAAAGGGTTTATGATCGATGTGCAGGGAACACTGATCGACGATATCGACAAAAAACCGATCGCCGGCTCGTTGGAGGTGATAGCATCACTTAGAGAGAGGGGGTTCCCCTTTGTTCTCGTGACCAACAATACAAAGATGGAGAGTAATGAGTTTCGCTCATACCTGAGGAGCCTCGGCTTCGACTTTTCGGACGATCAGTATCTCGACCCCCTTATGGTGCTTGAAGAGAGATTGCCCCCGTGTCCGGTCGCTGCCTATGGAACGGAGCCCTTTTTGAGAGTGTTGCGGCTGCGCGGCTACAGGCTCGAGTATGACTCTCCGGAAGCCGTACTTGTCGGCATAAAGGAGGATTTTTGCAACGATGAGTTTGCGACAATGATAGAGGCGCTTCTGCGAGATGCCAGGCTCGTCGGCATGCATGAGACCTCGCTTTACTCCAAAAACGGCCGCAGGTATCCGGGTGTCGGAGCGCTGCTTAGGATGCTCTCTTTTGCAACAGGGCGCGGATACGATGTCGTGGGAAAACCGAGCTACGGCTTCTATGGCGAGGCTATGCGCAGACTTAAGGCGCAGAGGGGGTCCATAGAGCCGGATAGCGTCGTCATGATCAGCGACGATCTGGTCGGAGATCTGAAGGGAGCCAAAGAGATGGGTATGCGTACCGCTCTGGTTCTGAGCGGAAAGGTGGCCTCCGTCGAAGAGGTAGAGGAGCAGTTGAAGCAGGTGGAGCCGGAGTGGGTCTGCGCCGATGTAACGGAGTGGTTTAAATCTTACGAAAGAGGTGCCGCATGAGCCTTGAAGAGCTGAGAAAGCAGATTGACGAGATAGACGACAGGTTGCTGGAGCTGCTCAACAGGCGCATAAGTATTGTTCAGAAGGTAGGTGAACTCAAGCATAGAACTGGCGCGTCCATCTACAGGCCCGAGCGTGAGAAGGCGATAATAAAGAGACTGGTCGAGAGAAACGGCGGCCCTCTTACGGAGGCGGCGATAGAGGCGATTTTCCTGGAGATTTTTGCGGTCGCCAGAAACTTTGAACAGCCGCAGCGCGTCGCATATCTGGGCCCGGAAGGGAGCTTTACGCATCAGGCCGCCGAAAACCGTTTCGGTGCCATGAGCGAATATATTCCCCTTCACTCAATTCCGGCCGTTTTCAAAGCGGTCCATGCCGACAGGGCACGCTTCGCCGTTGTTCCTATAGAGAACAATACCAACGGCTTCGTCGGCGAAACGCTTGACGAACTTGCCAAGAGCGATCTTAAAATAGTGGCCGAACTATACCTGCCCATACACCACTCTTTCGTTACCAAAGCGCACCATCTGCATCAGGTAAAGAGGATCTACTCCAAAGATATAGCGTTCAACCAGTGCAGAAGCTTTTTGCTCGAACATGAGCTCGACACCGTGGAGTACGTTCCGGTCGAGTCTACAGCCAAAGCCGCAAGACTGGCCGCGAACGACAGCGAGAGTGCGGCTATCTGTTCGCACATAGCCGCCAAACTCTACAAAGTGCCGGTAATGTTCGAAAACATAGAGGATAACCATAGGAACAGAACCCGCTTCATTATTCTGAGCGACTTCGAAAACGAGCCGAGCGGATCGGACAAAACCTCCATTCTCGCGAAGCTTTCTGACAGACCCGGAAGTCTATACGAGTTTCTGCGTAGTTTCCACGAAGCCGGCATCAACCTCAAAAAGATAGAGAGCAGGCCCGCATCTTTGGAGGCGGAGTTCGACTACTGGTTCTATATCGATTTCGAGGGCCATAAGGATGAGCCGGCTATCAGGGAGGTCCTGCTCAAACATAAAGAAGAGATCAAATATCTGGGCAGCTATGTCCAGAACGGTTAAGGAATAGAATGAAATTCAATCCGGTTATCGAGCATCTTAAAACTTACGAGCCCGGCAAGCCGATAGAGCTCGTCGTACGGGAGTTCGGCATAGAGCCGTCGCAGATAGTCAAGCTCGCCTCAAACGAAAATCCGTACGGATGCAGCCCCAAAGCGGCGAAAGCGGTACGGGAGGCCGCAGAGCTGATGTACCGCTACCCGGACGATACGATGACGGGGTTGAAAAGTGCGCTTGGTGCCCGTTTCGGAGTTGAGAACGACAACTTGATCATCGGTGCCGGCAGTGACCAGGTGATCGAATTGGCATGTAGAGCGAAACTTTACGGCGGAGCGAAGATTCTGCAGAGCGAGATAACTTTCGCGATGTACCAGATATACGCGGCCCAGTGCGGAGCCTCTATCGTCAAGGCGCCGGGAGTCGCACACGATCTCGATGCCATGTTTGATCTCTACAGAGAGCATAAACCGGAGATAATTTTCGTATGTGCGCCCAACAACCCGACCGGAGACTGTCTTGACAGGGTAGATATAGAGAATTTCATAGACGCGATAGATAGAGATACCCTTGTCGTCCTCGACGGGGCCTACCAGGAGTATGCGGCTTACAAAGATGGCTTGAAAGCGCTCGATCCCGCAGCCATGATAGCGAAATTTCCCCATCTTCTCTATCTGGGGACCTTTTCTAAGGCGTACGGACTCGGGGGTATGCGTGTCGGTTACGGCATCGCGGACGAGGAGATCATCAGAGGACTCTACAAACTGCGGCCGCCGTTTAACGTTACGACTCTGAGCCTGATAGCGGCCGAAACGGCTCTCACGGATGAGGAGTTCGTGCAGATGACGCTTGAAAGCTGTTTCGAGCAGATGCAGAGGTATGAAGCTTTTGCGGAAAAGTTAGGCATAGGGCTCATAGAGAGCTATACAAATTTCATAACCTATCTGCTCGAAGGCGTAGCCGACTCTACGGAACTAAGCGATGCGCTGCTTCGAAGAGGGATCATCGTTAGGGATTTGAAGGGCTACGGCATCAATGCCATACGGATCACGATCGGCAAACCGGAGGAGAACCTCCGCTTTTTCGAAGAGATGGAGCGACTGCTCGATAGTGGGGAAAAATGAATTTCAAAGATCTGGCAACACAGCTTACTCGTCTTTATGAGCGGCTAAATCGTGCGCAAAAACTCGTAATACTCGGGACGCTGATTGCCGTAATCGGTTTTGTCGTCTTTCTGGTGCTTTACACATCATCCTCGCGAAATTCCGACTATGCCGTTCTGTTCGATCACCTGAGCAGCAAGGATGCGGCACTCGTGATACAGGAGCTCGAAAAAGAGGGTGTTCCCTACAAGATTCCGAAAGACGGTGTCATAGAAGTACCTCGTGACACGGTTTACAAGGTAAGGATCGATGTCGCATCGCAGGGGATTCCGAAAGAGAGTCATGTCGGATTCGAACTGTTCGATACACAGCAGTTCGGCTCTACGGATTTCGATCAGAAAGTAAAGTTTTTAAGGGCACTGGAAGGGGAGCTATCCAGGACGATTCAGAGCCTTCAGCCAATTGAGAGCGCATCGGTGCACCTCGCACTGCCCAAAGAGAGCGTCTTTGTCTCGAAATCGACACCACCCAGCGCTTCGGTAGTGGTGAAAACGGTTGAGGGAATGCGTCTTACCAGAAAGCAGATAACCGGTATAAAGAATATTGTGGCTGCCGCGGTCGCTAACCTCTCCCCGCAAAATGTGAAAGTTGTCAACGAATATGGAGAGCCGCTTAATGAAGCCGGTGCGGAAGGCGTGGACGGAGATCTTGCGAAGCTGCAGATAGAGTATAAGAACCGATACGAATCCGCATACGAGAGAAAGATCGTAAATATACTCGCACCCTTTATCGGCTCCAAAGATAGAGTGGTTGCCAAGGTGACGATAGATTTCGACTTTTCACAAAGAGAGAGCGTGCAAGAGCGGTACGACCCTGAAAACGTAGTCAGAAGCGAACAGAGTATGGAGGAGAAGAGAGAGGGTGCTGCTCCGGCGCAGACCGGAGGGGTTCCGGGTGCAGTGAGCAATATCGGTCCGGTGCAGGGAATAGAGTCCTCTTCGCAAAAGGAGAAGTATCAGAAGTCCACTACAACCACCAACTATGAGATCTCGAAGACCGTTTCGAACATCAAGGGCCCGTTCGCGACCATCAAACGGGTAACGGCTGCCGTAGTGGTCGACGGTAAATATATACCGTCCGAAAACGGGGGTTTGCAGTATACACCCAGAGCGCCGGAGGAGCTGGACAAAATCGCATCACTCGTAAAGCAGGCGATAGGTTTCGACAAAAACCGCGGAGATGAGGTGAGCGTCTCCAATTTCAAGTTTGAATCTGTGGCGAAACGGATGGAGCCCAATGCCTACAGATCGGCCGTATCGACGTTTTACTCCTATATAGAGCCGATCATGCCGATATTGAAGTATCTGCTACTGGCACTGGTGCTCTTCTTCTTCTATAAAAAAGTGATCGTTCCGTTCAGCGAACGAATGATGGAGATTCCCGTACAGGAGACGACGGAAGGGGAGCCGGTTCTGAGTCTCGGCGAGGAGGAGCACGAGTCGCTGACGGAGAAGTTTACGGAAATGCGAAAGAAGGTCGAGGAGCAGCTTGGGCTCACCGAAGAGTTCAGCGAAGATGAACTAAAATACGATATATTGCTTGAAAAGATAAAAGAGATGGCCGAGGAGAAGACCGACGAGTTCGCGGCACTAATAAGTGCCCTGATCCGTGACGAGAACGAGATGGAGCAGAGTGCGGCAGGCAAGATCAAGAAGGAGGGCTCGTGAGTGTACAGTTGACGCCTCAGCAGCAGGCACAGCTCGAAGAGTTGTCTATGGCCGAAAAGGTAGCCATTTTGCTGATACAGCTCGGAGAGGATGTGACGACCAACATTTTCGCACATCTGGATGTGGAGTCAATTACCGAAATATCGAAGTTCATAGCGATGGCCAAAACGATAGACAAACCGGTCGCTATGGCGATACTGGAGGAGTTTTATGCGATAATGCAGTCCAACCAGTATCTGAGTACCGGCGGCCTGGAGTATGCCAAAGAGATACTTTACAAAGCTCTCGGGCCGGAAGAGGCCAAGAAGATAATCGAGAGGCTCTCGAAGACGATGCAGAGTAGCCAGAACTTCAGTTTCCTTTCCAAAATCAAGCCGCAGCAGCTGGCGGATTTCATTGTCAACGAGCATCCCCAGACCATCGCCCTTATACTCGCCCATATGGATCCGAGCGATGCGGCCAACGTTTTGAGCTTCTTCGAAGACGATCTTCGTGCGGAGATCGCGATGCGGATGGCGAACCTCGGAGACATCTCTCCACAAATCATCAAGCGCGTCTCCACCGTTTTGGAGAACAAACTCGAGTCGCTGGCCAGTTACAAGGTGGAGGTGGGCGGACCGAGAGCCGTCGCAGACATCTTTAACCGTCTGGGGCAGAAGGCGGCCAAATCTACTCTTGTGCAGATAGAGCAGCTTGACGAGCAGCTTGCCAGTGCGATCAAAGAGATGATGTTCACATTCGAAGATATAGTCAATCTCGACAACAACGCCATAAGAGAGATATTGAAAGCGGTGGACAAGAAAGATCTTATGCTCGCTTTGAAAAGTGCACCTGTGGAGCTCAAGGAGCGCTTTCTCTCCAATATGTCCCAGCGTGCCAGGGACACCTTCGAGGAGGAGATGCAGTTTATGGGAGCCGTCAAGGTCAAAGAGGTCGAAGGGGCGCAGAGAAAGATTGTAGAGGTTGTACAGAAACTGGCTGAAGAGGGAGTGGTCAGTATCGGTGAGGCAGAGGAGATGATAGAGTAGCATGGAAACTGTAATTCCACCCGACAAAACCAGTGGACATGTAATTCAGAAATACCACTTCAAGGTACTTTCGGAGGATGCGGTCAAAGAGGAGACTCTTTCGTCCGGCGACGATCTGACGGAAAGGGATGATGGCGCTCCCGATGAGTATGAGGACGCTATGCAGCAGCCCCGGGGCGTTGAGCCGAAAGATGAGGTTGTCGAGCAGATGCTGAAGAAGGCCGATGAGCTCTCGACAAACCTTGTGAAGATGCAGATGCAGTTGGAAAAGCAGCAGCAGGAGTTCGAGAGTCGAATCGAAGAGGCGAAAGCCGCCGCTTTCGAAGAGGGGAGAGAGGCGGGCCGAAAAGCCTGCATGGAGCAGGTCGAAGCGGCTGCGGAAGAGCAGAGAAAACGGTTCGCCGCCGCTATAGAGGCGCTGGAGCGGAGCAGACAGATGTTTCTAAAGAAGGTCGATACGATCGAAGAGGAGCTGATAGAGACCGCTCTTGATCTCGCCAAGCAGGTTGTCGCCAAAGAGGTTCAAAACGACTCGAAGGAGGTGGCACTGAGGCTTGCGCGTCTTCTGTTGGCGGAGGTGAAAGAAGCAGCCGAAATCACCCTAAAGGTCAATCCGGACGACTATGAATTTATAAAAAAGGATCTTGAAGAGGGCGGCAACATAGAGATAGTGGCCGATCCTGCCGTCGCCGCAGGCGGTGTAATCATCTTGAGCGATATAGGGAATATCGACGGAGAGATCATGCACAGGTTCGAAAGAATCAAAGAGGCGGTATTCGGAACCGTGAAGCAAGGAGAGCGATGAAAAACGTCAAACAGATGAGTCTGCCGGAGCTTGAAAAACTGGCGGATGATATACGGCAGAGGATACTCGATGTAGTGAGCCGCCACGGAGGCCACCTGAGTAGCACACTTGGGGCTACCGACCTGATTGTCGCGATGCATTATGTTTTCGATGCGAAAAAGGACCCTTTCTTGTTTGATGTAAGTCACCAGGCCTATGCCCACAAACTGCTCACGGATAGATGGGAGGAGTTCGAAACTCTCCGTCAGTTCGGAGGTATCAGCGGTTACACAAAACCCTCCGAATCTCCGTACGACTACTATGTTGCGGGACATAGTTCGACTTCGGTCTCTCTGGCTGTAGGTGCGGCCAAGGCTATTAGGCTCAGAGGCGAAGAGGGAGAGCGCATACCGGTCGTCATGATAGGTGACGGTGCGATGAGTGCCGGTATGGTCTATGAAGCACTCAATGAACTCGGCGACAGAGAGTATCCTGCCGTAATCATACTCAACGACAACGAGATGAGCATAGCGAAGCCGATAGGCGCTATAAGCCGTATACTCTCCCAGGCAATGGCGAGCCCCTTCTATCAGAAATTCAAACAGAGAACCGAGAAGATGCTGGAGCACTTTCCCGATTCGGCCGCATATATGGCCAAAAGGATGGAAGAGGGGATACGCATGATCACGCCCGGTATACTTTTTGAAGAGATGGGGCTTGAATATATAGGACCTGTCGACGGGCATGACATAGAGCAGTTGATAGAGACTCTCGAAATCGCAAAGCAGATGCAAAAACCGGTAATAGTACACGCCCAGACCGTTAAAGGGAAAGGGTACAAGATTGCCGAGGGATACTACGAGCACTGGCACGGTGTAGGACCGTTCGACAAAGAGAGCGGAGAGATACTGAAAAAGAGCAGCGGCAAGAGCGCCACGCAGATTTTCAGTGAAAAGCTCTGCGAGCTTGCGCAAAGCGACGAAAAGATCGTCGGTGTTACAGCCGCAATGCCGAGCGGTACCGGAATGAAGCTGCTAATGGAGAGGTATCCCGAGCGTTTCTGGGATGTGGGCATAGCCGAACAACATGCAGTCACATCGATGGGACCGTTGGCTAAAGAGGGGTTCAAGCCTTTTGTAGCGATCTACTCAACGTTTCTTCAAAGAGGATTCGATCAGGTCGTGCACGACATCGCGCTGATGAACCTTCCTGTAGCTTTTGCGATCGACCGTGCCGGAATAGTGGGGGAGGATGGAGAGACCCATCAGGGAGCGTTTGACATAGGCTTCTTGCGTATTATTCCCAACCTGACGCTATTTGCCCCGCGGGACAATACGACTTTGGAGCTTGCGGTTGAGTTTGCTGCAACTTTTCCGACTCCGTGCGCCTTCAGATATCCGCGCGGCTCCATGATACTGGAAGACGGAAGATACGAGGCGAGACGATTCGAACTCGGTAAGGCGGAGTATCTTAAGAGAGAGGGAGATATACTGCTGGTAGGTTACGGAAACGGAGTCGGAAGGGCTGTGAAAGTTGCAGACAGGCTTGCGGAGGCGGGCCTGGAAGCCGCCGTTTTGGATCTCCGTTTCGTAAAGCCTATAGATGCGGCGCTTCTCGAAGATGCGGCTGCCGAGTTTTCAAAATGGTTTGTGTTCAGTGACGGTGCGAAAGAGGGCGGTGTGGCATCCGCAATCATGGAAGCGGTGACTCCGAAAACTCTACAAAATATCGAGATCAACTCCTTTGAGTACGAAGATAGGTTTATCCCTCACGGAAATACAAAAAAAGTTGAAGAGTCTTTGGGGCTGTTGCCCGAACAGATTGCCGAAAAGATTTTGAAGAGTCTTGAAAAGTCTTAATTACAGAATTTATGTTGTGTAAACAACAGTTGTTTGCAGGGTAGTTGAAGCCATGGGGGCTATGTGCCCCTCATGACTGATTTTAAGCTTTTAGAGCTCTTGGGCGTGTTTTTCCAGATATTCGGCGACGCCTTCAGGGTTTGCTTTCATGCCCTCTTCACCTTTGTGCCATCCGGCCGGGCAGACTTCACCGTGTTCGTTGGTAAAGTGCATAGCATCGATCATGCGGATCATCTCGTCTATATTTCTTCCGAGAGGAAGGTCGTTGATAACCGCATGTCGGACGGTTCCGTCGGTGTCTATCAGGAATGAACCGCGAAGGGCTACCCCGCCGTCAAGAAGTACATCGTAGTCGCGTGCGATATCTTTTGTAAGATCGGCAACGAGCGGATAGCGCACCTGCCCGATACCGCCCTTCTCTACCGGAGTGTTCTTCCAAGCAAGGTGCGTGAAGTGTGAGTCGATCGAACAGCCGATCACATTTACGCCGCGGCTTGTGAACTCGTCAAGTCTGTGGTCGAATGCGATGATCTCCGAAGGGCAGACGAATGTGAAGTCGAGAGGATAGAAAAAGAGTACGGTACCCTTTTCACCGAAGTTTTCATAGAGATTGAAGTTATCAACTATCTCATTGTTCCCAAGAACCGCATTTGCGGTGAAGTCAGGCGCTTTTTTCGTTACAAGCATGATGTATTCTCCCTTGATAAGATTTTTTGAGTAAAAATTATATCACAATGAAATAAAAATATAGATAATTTGGAAGCATTAATTTTTTACGAATATTTGGATATAATCAACCCCAAATATATTATTAATAAAGGATATATGTGTCAAGAAGCTATCTCTTCACCTCAGAATCCGTTACCGAAGGCCATCCCGACAAGATGGCCGACCAGATAAGCGATGCGATTCTGGACTATATCATCGAACGTGATCCCAACGCCAGGGTTGCATGCGAGACGCTGCTTTCGAACGGTTTTTGCGTCATAGCCGGCGAGCTCAAAACCAAAACCTACGCCCCGATGCAGGATATCGCACGAGAGGTCGTCCGCCAGATAGGATATACGGACGCGCTCTACGGCTTCGACTATAGATCTGCCGGAGTTTTAAACGGAGTCGGAGAACAGTCACCCGATATCAACCAGGGAGTAGATCAGAGCGGCGGTGCGATCGGTGCCGGAGACCAGGGTCTGATGTTCGGTTATGCGTGTCGTGAGACTCCGACGCTGATGCCTCTTCCGATCTATCTTGCCCATCGGCTGACAGAGGGGTTGGCCAAAGCCAGAAAAGACGGAACACTCCCTTTTTTACGTCCCGACGGCAAGGCTCAGGTCACAGTAGAGTATGTTGACGGTGTGCCGAAAAAGGTAAAGACGATAGTCGTCTCCACCCAGCACGACCCTGACATATCGCAGGAGAAGCTGAAGAATGCGATCATCGAAGAGCTCGTGTACAAGGTAATCCCCGAAGAGCTTATAGATGACAATATAACCTACCATATCAATCCGACGGGACGTTTTGTCATAGGCGGACCGCAGGGAGATGCCGGACTTACAGGAAGAAAAATCATTGTTGATACATACGGCGGCAGCTGCCCCCACGGCGGCGGCGCGTTCAGCGGCAAGGATCCTACGAAGGTAGACAGGAGCGGGGCCTATGCGGCGCGATATGTTGCGAAAAATCTTGTAGCTGCGGGTGCCTGTGACAGAGTGACGATACAGATCGCATACGCCATAGGGGTGGTTGAGCCTGTATCGATCATGGTAGATACGCACGGAACCGGAAAAGTGGATGAAAATAAGATCGAAAGCTCTATCCGTGAACTTTTCGATCTGACCCCCAAAGGCATAATTGATTCGCTCGATCTGCTCCGTCCCATATATAGAAAAACAGCCGCATACGGCCATTTCGGGCGCGAACTTGCAGACTTTACCTGGGAGAAAACAGACAAAGTAGAAGCACTCAAAAGTGCTCTGGGACTCTAAAAGAGCCATTTAAATACTTTTTAAAATTGTTGTGTTATAGTACGGATGATTAAATTTGAAAAAAGGAGCTGGGAATGGCTGTAATGATTACAGATACCTGTATTAACTGCGGTGCTTGCATAGACGAGTGTCCGGTAGAAGCGATAGTTGATGACGAGGATAATCCGACTGGAGAAGAGATCTATTACGTATATGCAGACAAGTGTGTAGAGTGTGTTGGATACCATGACGAGCCGGCATGTGCGACTGCATGCCCCACTGAAGGTTGTATAGTGTGGGATGTGTGTGCCGAAGGCGCTACCTGCCGCGACGATATCTCCGAAGAGGCCCGTACAGAGCATCAGCCTGTGGTAGAATAAAAACCTCTCTCTTGTCTACTGTTTCGGCAGATCTTTTCTGCCGAAACCTCTTTCACGAAACGTTATTTCCACCTTTTAAAGAATCTTAAACTAACTTCATGTATAATTCCACCCATTTTATTTATGAGGAATCATCATGGAGCGAACGCTTTCTATTATCAAACCGGATGCGGTTGCAAAGAGTGTGATCGGAAAGATTATCGACAGATTCGAAAGCAATGGCCTTCGTATAGCGGCAATGAAGAAGTTGCAGCTCAGCGAGCAGGATGCCGGCGAGTTCTACGCCGTTCATAAAGAGCGACCTTTTTTCGGTGAACTTGTCGAGTTCATGACCAGCGGTCCGGTTGTAGTCATGGTGCTCGAAGGGGAAAACGCAGTTGCGAAAAATCGTGAGTTGATGGGTGCAACGGATCCTAAAGAGGCGGCTCCGGGAACCATAAGAGCGGATTTTGCACAAAGCATCGACGCAAACGCGGTTCATGGAAGCGACAGCCTCGAAAATGCCGAAAAAGAGATTGCATTTTTCTTTGCACAGAGAGAGATAAGCTGAA
>WGAW01000041.1 GCA_015494675.1 Hydrogenimonas sp.
CCGATAAAATTCGATGCCCGGCAGAGGAAGGTCCGGTCCGGGACGCCTTGCTTGTAAAACTATCGGCAATAAATAGTTTTTTGAAAGCTTGTCGCGGTCGCTTTCGATAAGAACAGCGATCTTTACGATACAATTGGAGAAAAGATAGGTAGGGGAGAGCTATATGGATGATGAATGGGTAAGAATGGGGCTTCTGCTGGGGGTCGTTATAGTCATGATCGTCGTGCTGAAGTCTCCGAAAAAGAGGAAAAAAGAGGAGGAGAGGTAGAGATCCCCCTCCTGTGCGCTCTTAAGACTCTTTCTCTTTGAGTTTCTGTTTCACTGTCTGCTCGAACCATTTTACGGTCATGCGTACGCCTGCACCGCTGGCACCTGCGGGGTTGTATCCCCACGCTTTCTCGACATATGCCGGTCCGGCTATATCGAGGTGCAGCCACTTGTGTTTGTACTCTTTCTCTATGAAATGGTCGAGGAAGAGTGCGGCGGTCAGCGCCCCGCCGTAGCGAGTTGAGGAGATGTTGCATACATCGGCTATATCGCTCTTTATAAGCTTTTTCAGATAGCGGTTGAAAGGAAGTGTGCCTGTAAGCTCTCCGGCGTTTGACGCCGCCTTCGAAAAGCTGTGCTTGAGAGCTCTGTCGTGCCCCATCAGGCCCGTCGTGTACTCTCCGAGGGCTACGACACACGCTCCCGTAAGTGTCGCGAAGTCGAGCAGATAGTCCGGCTCCACCTTCTCCTGTGCGTAGCAGAGGCAGTCCGCGAGTACCAGGCGACCTTCAGCATCGGTGTTGCGAATCTCTATCGTCTTGCCGTTTTTGGCCCTTAAGACGTCGTCGGGTTTGTAGGCGTTTCCGCCTAACATATTTTCGGTCGCGCCGACTATTCCGTGCACCTCTATCGGAAGTTTCAGCTCGCTTACCGCCTTCATGATGCCGAGCACGGCACATGCACCCGCTTTGTCCGACTTCATCGTCACCATATATTCGGCAGGTTTCAAACTCAGTCCGCCGCTGTCGTAGGTGAGACCCTTGCCTACGAGTGCTACCCTGTATAGCGGGTTCTGCGGCCTGTAAGAGAGATGAACCAGTCGCGGGGGATGGTCGCTTGCTCGGCTTACCGCCAGGAACGCTCCCATGTTTTCGGCTTCTATACCCTTTTCATCCAGAACGATACAGTCGAGGCCGTTCTCCTCCGCCAGAGATACAGCTTTGAGCGCAAGCATCTCCGGTGTCATGTCGTCGGGCGGGGTATTGACCAGGTTTCTTACGTAGTTTGTGGCTCTTGCGACGGTGACGGCCGACTCGATATATCCTGCCGCCTTCTCGGCATCGATGCTCTTGGAGTTGAAATCTTCCGTGCTGATCGTCACTCTCTTTACAGGATGCTTCGCCTTTTCGGTTTTGTATTCGTCGTACTCGTAATCTCCAAAGACCATCCCCTCGGCCATCGCTTTTACATTCTGCGCTGAACACTTTCCGAGGTAGAGGCCGGTTTTGACATGCTCCGCTTTCGTCTTTCTGGCCGCCCGAAGGGCCGCCGCAAAAGCGCTGCGTATATCGTCGTGGTGTAGCGAATCGGAGCCTACATAGAGCCTCTTTTTCTCAAGAAGAAGGCACGTTTCGTCCTGAGCTCCTTCAAACCCCGCCAGTTCCAGCAGATTCCGATCTTCGATCCAACGGTGGTCGAAATTTTTGGCGACAATACACAAAATCTCAAGATCCGCAGATATTTCACTTCTCGGCTTTTTCGATATTTCTATTTGCATTTCTAATCTCCCTCTTTTTGATTATACTGTTTTCAAAACTCTTGAAGGCGTATGTGACGCCCAAAAAGAGCACAACTGCCAGCGGCAGGGCAAAGTACCAGTGCTCTTTCGAGTATTCCACTATTTTAAGTATCTCCTCTCCGAAGATATAGGCGAGCACAATTGTTACGGCGGCCCATACCTGCGCACTGAAGAAGTTTATCAGCGCGAACTTTCCCGCATCGTAACGCGTAAGGCCTATGCTCATCGGAATGATCGTCCTCAATCCGTAGAGGTATCTCTGTATGAATATGATGGGCCAGCCGTACTTCTTCAACAGAAGGTGCGCTATCGCAAATTTTCTGCGATGTTTGTGCATATATTTATGAATGAACCTTTTGTTGTAGCGCCCTATGTAGAAGTAGATCTGATCACCCGTAAACCCCCCCAGACCTGCAACAAATATGGCCAGAGCCATATTCATGTCTCCTGTATGGACCATGGTTCCGGCCATGATGAGCCCAAGCTCCCCCTCCAGTACGCTCCACAGAAAGAGTATTATATACCCGTATTCCCTCAGAGCGTCTATCAGAAACTGTTCCATCCGCCCTCTTTAATCGAAATGTAGAAGGTCTTTGGCCTGAATCATATCTTTGTCGCCGCGGCCGGAGAGGTTGACGATTACAAGCGAGTTTTTCAGTTTTGCGGGGTCCATCTTTTTAAGGTAGGCGATTGCGTGTGAACTCTCGAACGCGGGGATAATACCCTCTTTTTGGCTCAGCCATACGAAAGCCTCAATCGCTTCCTTGTCGGTGACTGTGTCGTACTCGGCCGCGCCTATATCTTTGAGGTAGGCGTGCTCGGGACCGATTCCGGGGTAGTCGAGACCCGCCGATATGGAGTGGGCTTCGAGTATCTGGCCGTCTTCGTCCTGAAGCAGGTAGCTCATCTGGCCGTGGAGCACTCCCGGGCTTCCTTTTGCCAGGCTTGCACCGTGTTTGTCGGTGTCGAGCCCGAGACCGCCCGCCTCTATGCCTATGCAGGTCGTTTCGCTATCTTCGAGAAAGTGGGCGAATATCCCCATCGCGTTGCTTCCGCCTCCTATGCAGGCGATGACGTAGTCGGGAAGGCGGTTCTGCGCCTTCAGGATCTGCGCCTTCGCTTCGTAGCCTATGATCGCCTGGAAGTCTCGCACCATCATCGGGTAGGGGTGGGGGCCGGCCACCGTGCCGATAATGTAGAATGTGTCGCGCGCATTGGTGACCCAGTGGCGGATAGCGTCGTTCATCGCGTCTTTCAGGGTCTTGCTACCGCTCTCTACGGCGTGGACTTTCGCACCAAGCAGCTTCATTCGAAAAACGTTGAGCTCCTGTCTCGCGACATCTTTGGCTCCCATGAATATTTCGCACTCTAGCCCCAGAAGTGCGGCTATCGTTGCGGTAGCGACACCGTGCTGGCCCGCACCGGTTTCGGCTATCACCTTTCTCTTGCCGAGACGTTTGGCGATAAGCCCCTGAAGGATCGTGTTGTTCACCTTGTGCGCGCCGGTGTGGTTGAGATCTTCACGTTTCAGGTATACGGTAGCCCCTACATCGTCGGATATGTTCTTTGCGTAGTAAAGAGGGCTCGGTCTGCCTACGTAGTGCTCCAGATAGTAGTGTGCCTCTTCCCAGAACGTTTCGTCGAAACGGATCTTTGCATACGCTTCGTCAAGCTCTTTTAGTATCGGCATCAGGGTTTCGGGAACATAGCGACCGCCGAACTTTCCGAAGTGTCCCAGGTTGTCCGGGTCGAACTTCAGGGGCTTGGGTATATACATCACTCGACCTCCAGAACGGAGTAGTGTGAGGTTATGCTCTCGAGCTTTTGCGTACCGCCGAGGAAAGCGAGGTTGATGACGAAGCAGGCCTCTACGCACTCGGCTCCGGCATCTCTGATCAGCTTTGCGGCCGCCGCGGCGGTTCCGCCCGTCGCGATCAGGTCATCGATAAGAAGGACCTTCGCCCCCTTTTTGCTCCCGAACGCGTCTATATGGATCTCCACTTCGTCGAAGCCGTACTCGAGCGCGTACTTCTCGGCTATCGTCGCGGAGGGGAGCTTGCCTTTTTTGCGCACCGGAACGAAACCTATGCCGAGTTTGGCCGCAAGAGCCGCACCGAAGATGAAACCGCGGCTCTCTATGCCTGCAATATAGTCGAGATCGTACTCTGCGTATCTTTCTTCGAGGTGTCCCATCAGTAGAGAGTAGGCCTCAGGGTTGTTAAGCAGAGTCGTGATGTCTTTAAAGAGTATTCCCGGTTTCGGAAAGTCGGGGACATCGCGTATCGACTCCATCAGAAACGTTTTTTCGACATTCGTCAAACTCTTCATCGTTTGTTTTCCTTCTCTGTTACAATAGCGCTTCGATGCGCGATTCGAGATCTTTGATTCTGCTTCTTAGCTTCTCGTTTTCGATTCGGTACTGGCTGTTGCGCTGCTTTACCGTCTTTATCTCCCTTCGGAGTTTCGTCATCTGTTCGTTGAGAATGTCGATGTTGCCGAGGGCGCGCTGAAGCTGTATCTGGTATTTTCTTATCAGTACCTCCGCCTCTTTGAGCGTAAGTTTCATCACGTCGTTGTTCTTCTGCTCCTTGATGGTGAGGTTTTGAAAGTAGAACATCTTTATAAGCAGAACTACCACCAGAACCAGTGAAACCGTAACGATTGACCACTCCAGGAACATCAGTGACTCTTTTGGAGCGCCATTATCTTTTCGACCCTACCTGTGTGGCGGCCTCCTTCAAAGCCGGTCGTCGTGAAGGCCTCTATCATCGACTCTATCACACCCGGGCCCGAAACCCGCTCGCCGAAGCAGAGGATGTTGGCGTCGTTGTGGGCCCGCGCCATCTGCGCGGTATAGTAGTCGTTGCAGTGTGCGGCCCTTATACCGTCTATCTTGTTGGCCGCTATGCTCATTCCTATGCCCGTACCGCAGATAAGTATGCCGAAGGAGCCTTTGTCCGAGACCACGGCACGCGAGACCTTTTCGGCATAGTCGGGGTAGTCGACCCTCTCTGCGTTTTCGGGGCCCATATCTATGACATCGTGACCTCTTGATTTCAGCATCTCTATAACCAGCCCCTTGACGGCAAATCCCGCGTGGTCGCTTCCGACGTAGAATTTCATCCAAATCCCCTCTAAAAAAGTTTACTCCGTTTTTTGTTTGCGGGAGCGCGGCTCCCGTCTCTGCCTTCGGTGCACTGCGGACCGCGGAAGAGAGAGTTCTCTTTGTAATCGGCTATATTATACTAGAAAAACCCTGTAACTAAAGCTTCCG
>WGAW01000042.1 GCA_015494675.1 Hydrogenimonas sp.
CCGCATGGCGTATGCGGATACTCTCTTACGGCGAGTTCGACGGCCTGCGACTGGCAAAAGATGTAGTGGAGGCGTGGATAGTCGACGGCAACGCTGTAGAGTACTCCAGAAGCAGACTCGACTCCGCAAAACGGCTGTGAAGATAGGTTGGCTCTTTACCGATCGCAGCGGCGGGGTGAGCCTGCCGCCCTACGATAGCCTGAACCTTGCACTCCATACCGGCGACGATCCGTCGGCGGTCTTGCAAAATCGAAACATACTGCAAAACAGCATCGGCCTACCGCTATATTTCATGCGGCAGGTTCATGGCGACAATATAGCCGTTGTAGACAAGAGCACTCCGCAAACCCTGCCGGATTGCGACGCGATGATCACGAAGAGACGGGGCATCGCTCTTGTCGTAATGGTCGCAGACTGTATTCCCCTGCTTCTTTTCGATGAGAAAAAAGGTGTGGTCGCGGCGGTTCACGCCGGACGCAACGGCACCCTTTTGAATATCGGTGCAAAATGTGTAAAGAGAATGGCGGAGCGATTCGGATGCCGAAGTGAAGATATATATGCGAAACTGGGTCCCTCAATTCGCAGCTGCTGCTATGAAATCTCCTACGAAACGGCAGCGGTAGTGCGAAAAAGCCTCGGCGAAAAGTATCTGAACGGCCGTTATCTCGACCTGCAGAGCCTCAACCGGGATATGCTTCTTGAAGCGGGACTTGAAGAAGAGAGGATCGAAATTTCCGATATCTGCACCCGCTGCAGCACAGAACACTTCTCATACCGCCGTGAAGGCACGACCGGCCGATTCGCCGGTGCTATATGGATCGAAGAGAGCTGAATCGTCTATTTTCGATCGTTTCGATCCTTTATCTTTTCGATCCACTCATCAAGCCGCTTTTCGAAGCCTATACCTTTCGACTCGTAGAACTTCAGATCTTCTCCAAGGTACTCCTGCTCGACCCAGCCGCCGAAATCGTGCGGGTAGAGATAGCCGGGATGATCGGGGCTCTTAAGGTGTTTCGGCACCGGTATCAGGGTTCCATTCTCTACAGCCTTCAAGGCCCTGTTCACCGCGACATAGGAGCTGTTGGACTTGGGTGAAGAGGCCAGATATACGGCGCATTGTGCCAAAACAATCCGCGCTTCGGGGTATCCTATGCGGCTTACGGCCGTCATCGTATCGACTGCGACTCCGAGCGCGTTGGGGTTGGCGTTTCCTATATCTTCACTCGCGAATATCACCATACGTCTGGCGATAAACTCCGGAGGCTCACCGCCGGCTATGAGCCTCGCCATCCAGTAGAGGGCGGCATCTATATCGGAGCCTCTCAGGCTCTTTATCATCGCGCTTATTAGATTGTAGTGGGTGTCGGCCCCGCCCGCGCCGTCGTGAAGCGCGCTCGGACGCAGGCTCTTAAGGGTGTCGAGTCTCACCGTAGGCTCCACGGCCAGCGCCGCTTCGAGCAGATTCAGCATCGCCCGCATGTCGCCGCAGCTGGAGTCGATCAGGTACTCTTTTGCGCTCTCTTCGATCTCGAAGCCCTCACCGCTTTGAACCCTCTCGAGCATTGTGAGCAGATCTTCGGGTTCGAGGGGTCTGAACTCGAAAAGAAGAGACCTCGAACGCATAGCCGCGGTCAGTGAGAAGTAGGGGTTTTCGGTAGAGGCTCCGATCACCAGCGCATCGTAACGCTCCATAAAAGGCAGAAGAACCTCCTGCTGGTTTTTACTCAGCCGATGCACTTCGTCGATAAAAATGAGAGGCTTTAGAAGCGCTCCCGCATACTGCCTGAAGATGGACCTCAACTCCTCCACCTTCATAGTCGTCGCATTAAGCTCGTAAAAGGGCCTGGCCGACCCCTCCGCCACTATGCGCGCAAGGGTCGTCTTTCCCGTACCGGGCGGTCCGTAGAAGAAGCTGTGCTGCAGCGCATCCTCCTCTATGAGGCGCCGTAGCGAACCCTTCGCGGAGAGCAGGCTCTTCTGGCCAATGAACTCGTCGAGAGATTTCGGCCTGTAGAGCAGGGCCAGGTTTTTGAAGCCCATACCCTACCCGTGCACCACCTGCACCACGACGGTACGCTCCCTGGGACCGTCGAATTCGCACAGGAATATGCCCTGCCATCTGCCGAGTTTGAGCTTTGCGTTCTCCATAGGTACGACAACCCTCGCTCCGCAGAGGGCCGATTTGATATGCGCCGCCGCATTCTCCCCCTGGTGATGGTAGGGCTGAGAAGCCGGAGCTATACGACCGAGAGCTTCGAGAAAGTCGCGCCTTAGCTGGGGGTCTATGTTTTCAAAGAGTATGATACTTGCGGTAGTATGCGGAACGAAGACGGTAACAAGCCCGCTTTTTACACCCTCTTTTATCACGGCTTCATGCACTCTGTCCGTCAGATCGACCATCTCCGACGTATGCTTTGTATCGATTTTAAGTTCAATCACGTTGCTCCTCCTGTTGGACCGTCTTTATGAAAGTGTGTAGATCGTCGTACTCTCTTTGTGTAAGAAAGCGCGTTTTCCCTTTCGGCAGATTGTTCAGACTTATGCCTCCGAAACTTATGCGGTGTAGATCGAGCACCTCCCTGTCGAAGTGGGCGAAAAATCTTCTCAGTTCGCGGTTTTTTCCTTCACCTATGGCTACACGGATCTTCGAGTAGTTGGTTCCGTTTTTAATGATTTGGTATGCAAAAAACGGGGCGAACTCCATCTCCTCTATCCTGCTCTTTTCGTGAGCCCCCTTTTTGCCTTTTATCTTTATGCCGCTTTGCATCGCTTTTTCCATGGCGGGGGTGACGGAACCCCTAATCTTGAGGTTGTAGATACGCTCGAGGTTGCTGCGCATCAGCAGATCCGCCACTTTCGGGGAGTCGGTCAGCAGAAGCAGCCCTTCGCTCGCAAAGTCGAGCCTTCCGACCGGAATGAAATGGGCAAACCGTTTAGGCAGCGAGTCATAAATCGTCCTTCTTCCCATCGGGTCCTTTCTGGTAACGAGCTCCCCTTTCGGTTTATGATAGACGGCCACCGTCATCTCGTGCATCGATTTAGGTTTTATTACACGCCCGTTTAGGACCACCTTGTCGTCGGCTCCGACACGATACGAGAAGTCCTTCACCTGCTTGCCGTTTACCTGCACCCTGCCCTCCTCTATAAGCCTGTCGGCTTCACGGCGGGAGTATCTGGTGTAGTGCGAAATAAATTTGTTTAGCCTCATCCCTTCGCTCATCTCTTTATCCCCGCTTCCACAAGGTCGTGAAGATGCAGAACACCCTTTACGCGGCCGCTTTCGTCCACTATGGGCAGAAGCTGTATCTTGTGGTTCTCTATCAGCTCGAGGGCTTCGGAAGCGAGCATCCTCTTGTTGCTGCAGGTTTTCGGGTTTCTGTTGGCGTATCTTATAGCTTCGCTATCGAGCGAAAAGCCGCTGTCCATAAGGGCGCGTCTCACATCTCCGTCGCTAAGTACGGCTACAAGCCTCCCCTCCTCATCCTCTATCAGAACGTTTCCGAGCCTCCCTTCGCTCATCACCACCACAGCCTCCTTCAAAGAGGTCTCGGGCGATATGACCGGCAGGTTTTCACGCCTCATCAGATCTTCTATCTTCACGAATAGACGCTTGCCCAGAGAGCCTCCCGGATGGAAAGATGCGAAGTCCTCCGCCCTGAAATCCCTCTTTTTCATCAGTGCCACGGCCAAAGCGTCGCCGAGCGCCATCGTCAGGGTAGTAGAAGAGGTGGGTGCGGCCCCTAACGGGCAAGCCTCTTTTTCAACCTTTATCGAAAGAGATATATCTCCATATTTCGCCAGCGTAGAGCCGCTATCGCCCGTCACGGCTATCAGGGGAATGTCGAATCGCTTGATATGCGGCAGTATCTTGACAAGCTCCTCGCTCTCCCCGCTGTAGCTTATCGCTATCACCAGATCGTCGGGGCCTATCATGCCAAGATCGCCGTGCAGCGCCTCGGTAGGGTGGATAAAAAAACTCGACGTACCGGTGCTTGCAAGCGTTGCCGCCATCTTGGCACCCACAAGGCCCGACTTTCCGACCCCCGTAACGATACACTTTCCCTTGATTGCGTAGATGAGCTCTACCGCCTTTTCGAAACTTTCATCAAGGCCCTTTGCCGCATCCAGCAGCGATCGCGCCTCGATTTCGAGTACTTCACGGGCGACGGCGAGCATATCGCCGCTCTCTTTCTCTCTCTTCATTCTCTCTTCGCCTGTTTCGCGGCTCTTAAACGACATAGATGGTAGGCACTATCAGCGGGTAGCGCTTCATCTTTCTGAGTACATGCTTTCTGACGGCCTGCCTTATATCGTTTTCGATAGTTCTGGTATCGAGTTTGTCCGCTTCATTCTGGTGCGCCATATATGTCTCTATTATAGCCTCTATCTCCTTGGCGAACCTCTTGTCCTCTTTGTCCGCGACTATTCCGAAACTGCTTACCCTCGGGTGTCCTACAAGCTTGTGCGTATTCTGGTCTATCTGGGCCACAATCATTATGATCCCTTCTGTAGCCAGTTTCTGGCGGTCGAGAACGATATCGTTCTCTATCTCCATGTTGGCCTGGTTGTCTATATAGGTCTTGCCGGTCTTGACCGTCTTGACCTTCTTGAGGTACCTGGGCGTCAACTCCACCTGATCCCCGTCGCTCATAAGAAGGATGTTCCTCTCGTCTACACCGCACGAGACCGCGGTCTTCGCATGTCTTGCGATATGGTTGTACTCTCCGTGCACCGGAAGGAAGAATTTGGGCTGTGTGAGTCTCAGCATCAGCTTCTGCTCCTCCTGCGCGGCGTGTCCGGAGACATGAATCTCGCTGAAGTCCTGATAGGCCACGGTGGCTCCCGCGCGAACGAGGTGGTTCATTATGCGCGAAACACTCGCCTCGTTCCCCGGAATCGCCTTGGCCGAAATAATTATCGTGTCGGAGGGCTTTATCTTAATATGCCTATGCTCGTCAGTGGCCATCCTGAAGAGTGCGCTCATCGTCTCCCCCTGGCTTCCGGTGGTCACTATCAGCACCTCGTTATCGTTGTACCTGGTCACTTCGTGGGCGTCTATAAATATATCCTCCGGAATCTCTATATAGCCTAGCTGTCTTGCGGTTTCGAGGTTGCGCTCCATGGAGCGGCCGATCACCGCCACCTTGCGGTTGTACTTTATGCCGTGCTCGATCGCCTGATAGACCCGGTGCACGTTGGAGGAGAAGGTCGACATGATCACACGCCCCTTCGCCTTCGCGAAGAGGTGGTCGAATGTCGGGCCGACCGTCTTTTCGCTTCTTGTAATACCGCTTTTGTGAGAGTTTGTACTGTCGGAAAGAAGACACAAAACCCCCTTTTCCCCATAATATGCAAGCCGCTGCAGATCGGCCGGGTAGTCGTCGACGGGAGTGTGGTCAATCTTGAAGTCGCCGGTATGGATTATGACTCCGGCCGGGGTAGTTATCGCCAAAGATGAGGCGTCTATGATGGAGTGTGTCATATGTATCCACTCCACCTCGAAATCCCCGATCTTTATCGGCTTTCTCTTCTCTATATACCGAAAATAGCTCTTGTCGTTTTTGAGTCCGTGTTCGTCGAACTTGTTGGCGATCATGCCCAGGGGCAGGGGAGTGCCGTAGATGGGGAACTTCAGCTCCTTGAACAGATAGGGAACCGCTCCGATATGATCTTCGTGCGCATGTGTGATCACGATTCCGTCGATCTTGTCCTTTATCGCGTGCAGATAGCTGAAGTCGGGAACCAGAATGTCGACGCCGTGCATATCTTCCGTCGGGAAGCTCATGCCCACATCGATTACTATGGCGCTCTTTTCGGTCTCGAGAACCGCGATGTTACCGCCTATTTCGCCCAGACCGCCGAGAGGGGTGAAGCGTACGCGCGCCTTGTTGCTCGTATCGATCTTTGCCGCAGTATCGAGACGCTCTTTATGGACCTCCTTGTTGGCGGCGATAGCCTGGTTTATATCCGTATAGACTCCGTCTGCGCTCCGTTTTACGTTTTTGGGAGTCTTGTAGTGAGACTCCGGGTTTCGGCCGTTGCCTCGGCCCCTGCCCCTCTGTCCGCCGCGGTTGCGGGAGTTGGCTCCGCGCGTACGGCCTCTGCCCCCTCCCTGCTGATCCTGACCGCGCTGCTCCGAACGCCTCTGCGACTGCTTCTCTCCTCCCTGTGCTCTTCCGGGCCGTCGGTTACCGCTCTTCTGCGCTCCTCCGCCCTGATCGTTTCGGGGCTGGTTTCCCCGCTTTTCGCTCTTTTTCTCTTCCATCAATATCACCTTGCAAAATAGATTTTAGGTGGTGATAGAGGGATGTTTCCACTTCATGAGGACGGACCGAAGAGCCCAGACCCAAAGAAGCCAGCGCGCCGTTTACATCTTTTTTGTCGAACCTGGTCGAAAGATTTTTTGCCAGAGTCTTTCTCGGCTGCTTGAAAGCCGTTTTCAAAAAATCCTCAAGCTCCGGATCGTCGAGTGAACTCTCTTTCCGAATCTGAAGTACCGACGACATCACTTTGGGGGCCGGAACGAACGCTTCAGGAGGCACATCGAAGCGGATCTCCGCCTGTCCGCAGCTCTGAGCCAGAACCGATAGGGCGCAAAACTGCCTCTCCCCCGGTTTCGCACTGAATTTTTCGGCCACCTCTTTTTGGACCATGACCAGTATGCTTTTGCAGTTCGGGTCTTTCAGTGCCCTCAAAATGATGTTCGTAGCAATGTAATAGGGCAGGTTCGCGACCAGATGATACGGTCGCTCAACCAGACTATTTTGCTTCCAGTGGTCCAGAACATCCGAGCAGTGAAGCTTCAGCCTTCCGTTCTCGATGGAAGATTCAAACTTTCTGCGCAGATGCCCGCATAGATCTCTGTCCACCTCATAAGCGGTGACATCCTTAATCTTGACCAGATAACCGGTCAAATCACCTAATCCAGGCCCGATCTCGACCACTTCCAGGTCGTCATCGGGCATCGATTCGATGATCTTGTGCAGTACCGTTTCATCTTTCAGGAAATTTTGGCCAAACCTTTTTTTGGCGATCTTTTCACTGTTTTGATGAAAATTGGGCTCTATCATACTGAAACTTTTCTTAAAAAGAGATTACATTTTTAAAGAATGCTTAAACTTTTCGTCACTTTACGCCGGTTTGCGCTATAATTCGGCAGACATTATACCAGTTTCGCCTCTGTATGCACAGAGTGCGGGCGCCGGTCGCTTTCGGCCGACGATTCGACCGTGCGAAAAGGAATCCATAGAAAGAAAGAGAGTTGAGTTGGAGACATTTGCAAAACGTATCATCCCCTGTCTCGACGTAAAGGACGGACGCGTTGTCAAGGGTGTCAACTTTGTAGGCCTCAAAGACGCCGGTGATCCGGTGGAGGTCGCCAAACGCTACAACGACGAAGGGGCGGACGAAGTGACGTTTCTCGACATAACGGCAAGCCATGAAAATCGCGACACGATCGTACATATCGTCGAAGAGGTCGCGAAAGAGGTGTTCATACCTCTCACGGTCGGCGGAGGCATAAGAAAACTAGACGACATATATGCGCTTCTGAATGTCGGATGCGACAAGGTCAGTGTCAACTCGGCCGCCATAAAACGACCGGAGTTTATCGACGAGGGGGCCAAACGGTTCGGCTCTCAGTGCATAGTGGTAGCGATCGACGCAAAGCGCATAGGGCCCGGAAAGTGGAATGTATTTATAAACGGCGGACGTATCGATACGGGAATCGATGTTTTGGAGTGGGCGAAAGAGGCGGTAGAGAGAGGTGCCGGCGAGATACTGCTTACATCCATGGATGCCGACGGAACCAAGGCGGGTTATGACAACGAGTTGAACCGTGCGGTCAGTACAAGTGTCAACGTTCCGGTCATCGCGAGCGGGGGGGCAGGTACGATGGAGCACATTAAAGATGCGTTCGAGGCGGGTGCCGACGCGGCACTTGCCGCCTCTATCTTTCACTTTAAAGAGATAGAGATCATGGAACTCAAACGCTATCTGAAACAGCACAATATACCGGTGCGACTATGATTATCTCGGCCGGAAACAGCGAGACATTTCCTTTTGCCGCGCCTATCGGCGTAGGCCTCTGTGAGAGTGCCGTAAATCTCACACGTCTCGTTCTGATGCAGCCGCCTGAATTTCTGCTTTTTATAGGGAGTGCAGGCACATACGGAAGGCATGAACTTTTCGACATAGTAGAGTCCAAAGCCGCCTGCCAGATAGAGCTATCCTATCTTCAGAAAAAAAGTTATACGCCGCTACAGGAGAACCTGATCGTCTCCGACTGTGACGTTTCACGTGAAACCCCGATCTTCTCTCTTGCATCCGGGGAGAAGCCGTCGATAGTCAACTCCAGCAACTATATATCCACAGATATAGGGCTGGCCGGAAAACTAAACAGGCTCGGTATAGGCCTGGAGAACATGGAGTTCTACTCTGTCATGGTTGTAGCCCAGAGGTTTCAGATACCATGCGGCGGGATTTTCGTCATTACGAACAGGTGCGATGAAAACGCACATAGAGATTTTGTCAAAAACCACGAAAAGGCTATGTATCGCCTTGTAAAACATTTGCAAAAGAGGGTACCGGATCTTGAATCCTTCAATACTTGACTATACGCAAGAAGAGCTCGAACAGCTCTTCCCGCCGAAATTCCGTGCAAAACAGATATACAACTGGGTCTACCAACACCACATCGACGACTTTATGCAGATGGAGAATCTGCCGAAAAAGTTACGATCAGAGTTGGCGCGAAACTACAGAATATCTCCGCTAAAGATTGTAAGAAAAGAACAAAGTAGCGACGGGAGTATCAAGTATCTCTTTCAGTTAGAGGACGGCCATACAGTCGAATCGGTCCTGCTGAAAATGAAGAGTGAAGAGTACGACGAATCGGGGGAGCTCCTGCACCATGCCAAATATACAGTCTGCGTATCGAGCCAGGTCGGATGCAAGGTAGGTTGTGCATTCTGCCTTACAGCGAAGGGAGGGTTCGTCAGGAATCTAACAGCCGGAGAAATAGTGGGACAGGTTCTCGAAATAAAAAAGGATAACAGCATCGCAAGCAACCGTCGTGTCAATATTGTCTACATGGGCATGGGAGAACCTCTCGACAACCTTGACAATCTGGCCAAAGCGATCACTATATTTTCGAACGAAAACGGACTTAGTATCTCGCCGAAGCGACAGACAGTGTCAACGAGCGGGATTAGTACAAAGATAAAAAAACTCGGAGAGATGGAGCTTGGAGTACAGTTGGCAATAAGTCTACACGCAGTTGACGATGAGTTGAGAGAGAAGCTGATTCCTATGAACAGGGCCTACAATATAGCCTCTATCATTCAAGCCGTAAAAGAGTTCCCTGTAAACACCAGGAAGAGGGTGATGTTCGAGTATCTTGTCATTAAAAGTGTAAATGATGATGTAAACAGCGCCAAAAGGCTCATAAAACTCCTCGAAGGCATCAAGGCTAAGGTAAACCTGATCTACTTCAACCCGTACCCGGGCACAGACTTCGAGCGTCCGACAGAGGAGAGCATGAAGCGTTTTCAGGAGTATCTGCTAAAAAGAGGGGTCCTCTGTACGATACGCGAATCGAAAGGCATAGATATCAGCGCAGCTTGCGGGCAGCTGCGGGAACAGGAGATGACGACATGAGCTACACCGACTACGCACTGATACTCTTTTTGATACTCGTGACGGTTGTGGGTATCGGCGGATTCATCATCTCTAACAGAGAGGATTGATCCGCAAAGAAGGATCTGCTATTTTCGATCTCTCTTTCACGAAGTCTATCGCTGAGGTCAAAGTATAATAGACGCCTTCATACGCGAACTTCAACTGCTGAGCGTGCAGCATTAGCCTTGACGCTCCGGTAATTTTCATCCTCTCGTCTATCTCCATATTTCGATCAAGGTATGATATAGCCGCCTCTGTAGATACGCCGTAGATCGGATCTCCGAGAATCGGATGTTTCACGTGAAACAGATGCACTCTTATCTGATGCTGGCGGCCTGTATACGGAACGGCCTGCAGAAGCGTGGCGTCAAGGTTTTCATCGTATCTAAGCGGCTTGAAGTGCGTAAGCGACGGTTTACCGTTTCTGTCGATCAGCATCTTGAGCTTTATCGTAGAGTGGTCCGGATTTCTCGAGATGGGGGCGTCTACACGGAAAGGATCCGTGAGTCTGCCCCTGACCCAGGCGAGGTAGCACTTATGCACGCTTCTTGACTCGAACATCATCTTGAGTCTCTTTTCGGCCTCTTTTGTACGTGCGGCAAGAACAAGCCCGCTGGTCTCCATATCTATGCGGTGAATGTTGTTGGCTTCTTTTCCGTAATGGTGACGAATCTCATCGAGTAGGGAGTAGGGGGTTTTGTGGGTTTTTGGATGCACAAGCAGCCCGCTCGGTTTGTCGAAGATACCGAACTCTGGTGTAGTGAATGTGGGCTCTACACCTCTCGACTCGGGCATGAACTCCTGTACGACGATATCGCCGACGATCTTTTTTCCGCTCTCTCTACACACCTCGTCGTTTACTATGAGTCGACCCTTTGCGACTATCTTTTGTGCCTGCCCCTGCGAGACACCCACATGTCGCATAAGAAAGAGAAAAGCGGGCATCTCCTCGTTCAGCCTGTAACGAATGTTATGAAACGGCATAATTTATCATCCGATTTTTTACCTCTTTTTAACACTGTTTAGAATAAAATCTTTAGTAATTATACTCCAAAAAATTACCCCTAAAGGATGGCAATGGTTGAACGGTACGCCCGTGAAGAGATGAAGTCGAAATGGACGATGCAGGCGAAATATCAGGCGTGGCTCGATGTGGAGATAGCTGCCGTAAAAGCCTGGAATAGGCTGGGTCTTATACCGGACGAAGATGCGAAAAAGATAGAGCAAAACGCGTCTTTTAGCGTGGAGAGAATTGACGAGATCGAAAAAGAGACGCGTCACGATGTCATAGCATTTCTGACCTCCGTAGCCGAGAGTTTAGGCGAAGAGAGCAGATGGGTTCACTACGGTATGACGAGCTCGGATACCATAGACACCGCCGTGGCGCTGCAGATGCGCGAGAGCCTTAAGCTGATAATCAAAGATGTAGAGAAGGTGATGGAGACGATCAGGCGGCGTGCTATGGAACACAAGATGACTCTCATGGTGGGCAGAAGTCACGGCATACACGGCGAACCTATCACTTTCGGCCTCGTGCTGGCGATCTGGTACGACGAGATGAAGAGGCACCTGAAAAACCTTAAGGAGACTTTCGAAGTCATAAATGTAGGTAAAGTGAGCGGCGCGATGGGCAACTTCGCACACGCTCCAATGGAGCTTGAAGAGTATGTCTGCGAAGAGCTGGGGCTAAAACCCGCACCGGTGAGCAACCAGGTGGTCCAGCGCGACAGATATGCGAGACTTATGAGCTCACTGGCGCTTGTCGCTTCGACCGTCGAGAAGATTGCCGTAAACATAAGACACTTTCAGCGAACCGAAGTTTACGAGTGCGAAGAGTATTTTCACAAGGGCCAGAAGGGGAGCTCGGCCATGCCGCACAAAAGAAACCCTGTTTTAAGCGAGAACCTTACAGGTCTGGCCAGAATGGTAAGGAGCTACTGCATTCCGGCAATGGAGAATGTTGCTCTTTGGCACGAGCGCGACATAAGCCACAGCTCTGTGGAGAGATTCATACTGCCCGACGCTTTCATAACGGCGGACTTCATGCTCATGAGACTTGACGGACTGCTTGACAAGCTTGTCGTCTACCCGGAAAACATGATGAAAAATCTAAACCTTACGGGAGGGCTTGTCTTCTCCCAAAGGGTTCTTCTGGAACTGCCGAAAAGAGGTGTAACCAGGGAAGATGCATACAAAATCGTTCAACGCAACGCAATGAAAGTGTGGGAAGACCTGCAGAAAGGAAAACCCGCCCTCAACGAGAAAGGAGAGAGCCTCTACCTTCAATACCTTCTCTCCGACGATGAGCTTAGAAGCAAACTGAGCGAAGATGAGATTCGCGACTGTTTCGACTACGGTTACTACACAAAGAGTGTCGACCGGATTTTTGCCAGAGTTTTTGACAACTGATATTAAAGGGGAGGGCACTATATGTCACTTGGAGTATTGACGGTAATCAAAAGGAACGGGCGGGCCGAACCGCTCGACATAACGAAGATTCAGAAGTATACCTCCGCCGCTGTGGAAGGGCTGGAGGGTGTAAGCCAGAGTGAACTTGAGGTTGACGCCAAAATACAGTTTAGAGACAAAATAACGACAGAAGAGATACAACAGACACTCATAAAGACAGCGGTCGACAAGATCGACGTTGACAGGCCGAACTGGACATTCGTAGCGGCAAGACTCTTTCTTTATGACCTCTACCACAAAGTAAACGGGTTTACGGGATATTGTCACCTTAGAGAATACTTCGAGAAGGGCGAAGCCGAAGGTCGAATAGTCCTCGGCCTGAAAGAGAAGTACGATCTCGACGATCTGAACGACTACATCAAGCCCGAACGTGATCTTCAGTTTACCTATCTCGGTATACGCACCCTCTACGACAGATATCTGATTAAAGATCGCGAAAACAACCCGATAGAGCTGCCGCAACATCTCTTTATGGCGGTGGCGATGTTCCTTGCGCAGAACGAGCTCAACTGCCAGGAGTGGGCAAAGAAGTTTTACGACGTCATCAGCAAATTCGAGGTGATGGTGGCCACCCCTACGCTCTCGAACGCGAGAACACCGAGACACCAGCTCTCATCATGCTACATAGGCAGCACCCCGGACAAGATAGAGGGTATTTTCGATGCGTACAAAGAGATGGCGCTTCTAAGCAAATTCGGAGGCGGAATAGGCTGGGACTGGAGCAAGGTGCGCGGCATGGGCAGCTACATAGACAGCCACAAAAACGCGGCCGGCGGGATCGTTCCTTTCCTGAAGATAACCAACGACATAGCGATAGCGGTAGATCAGCTCGGAACCAGAAAAGGGGCGATAGCGGTCTATATAGAACCTTGGCATATCGACATATGGGACTTCATAGATCTCAAAAAGAACTCCGGCGAAGAGAGAAGGAGGGCACACGACCTCTTCCCCGCACTCTGGATAAACGACCTCTTCATGAAGCGCGTGGAGGAGGATGGAGTCTGGACACTCTTTGACCCTTACGAGACGGGCGATCTTACCGACCTGCATGGAGAAGAGTTCGAAAAGCGCTATATAGAGTACGAAAAAGATCCCGATATTCTCAAAGAGCGTGTAAAAGCGAAAGAGCTCTGGCGAAAAATTCTGATGAGCTATTTCGAGGTCGGAAACCCGTTCCTCTGTTTCAAAGATACGGCAAACAGAGTCAACCCCAACAACCACGTCGGAATAATCAGAAGCTCCAATCTCTGCACCGAAATATTCCAAAACACCGA